>CAJKJS010000420.1 GCA_905200265.1 uncultured Oscillospiraceae bacterium | reverse complement strand
ACCTATGCAATCAAAATTTACGAAAACCAGAATCCGCAAGTTTTTTTCCTACTACAAACCGCACCGGGGGATCTTTCTGCTGGACATGCTCTTTGCGGCCCTGAGCGCCGGGAGCACTCTCCTATTCCCTCTGGTATCCGGGTATCTGACCGGGGAAGTTTTTACCCAGTGGGACTCTTCCTCTCAGTCGAAAGTGTTCGCAGCTGCCGGGATACTGGTATTGCTGACCGGTATCAAAGTAGTCAGTAACATTCTGTACGCTTACTTTGGCCACGCCATGGGCGCTAAAATGGAAGGAGCCATGCGTCGGGAACTGTTTACGCAGTACGAAGCCCTGTCCTTTGATTTTCACGCCCGGCACAGTACCGGCCAACTTCTCACCGTGCTCACAAACGATACCATGAGCATGACGGAAATGTTTCACCATGCCCCGGAAAACCTGCTGATCACCGTAATCAAAACCGTGGGCAGCTTTGTTTTTATGTTTAGCCTTCATGTGCCGTTAACGCTGCTGGTATTTTTGTTCCTTCCATTTTTAGCGGTACTGGCCTACTGGGCCGACCGCCGCATGGAAGCCTGTCTGCTGCAAAACCGGCAGGATCTGTCGGACATGAACGAAGAAGCCGAAGATACCCTGTCGGGCATCCGTACGGTCAAAGCTTTTGGCAAAGAAAAAGACCACGCCATGCGGTTTGGGATGAAAAACGACCGCTATACCGCCAGCCGTTGCCTGTTTTACAAGCTCGAAGCCCTGTTTTATGAATCCGTTTCGGCTTTTCCTCAGTTTTTGACCATGCTGGTGGTCATTTTTGGTTCCCTGTTCCTGTCCAAAGGGGACATGAGCCCCGCCGTGCTGGTCACGTTTTTGCTATATGCCGGCACGCTATCGGAACCTATTAACACCCTGATTACCTTTATGCACCTGTTCGAAGAAGGGAAAGCAGGCTTTATCCGGTTTATGGAGATGATAGAACGCACGCCGGCGGTAACCGAAGCCCCTCATCCCATACGCCCTACTTCGGTCACCGGAACCATCTGTTTTGATGACGTGTCGTTTTCGTACCCCGGCGCACCGGACAATGTGCTGGAGCACGTATCGCTCACCATCGAAAGCGGCCAGTGCGTCGCTTTTGCCGGGGCTTCCGGCATTGGAAAGACCACTGTCGCGTCGCTGATTGCCCGGTTTTACGATGTAACCGGCGGCGCTGTCACGTTGGATGGCAACGATGTGCGCACCCTGCCGCTTTCTTTTTTGCGGGACCACATCGGCCTGGTACAGCAGGAAGTGTACCTGTTTGCCGGTACCATCCGGGATAATATCCGCTATGGCCGGGAAGACGCCAGCGAAGACGAGATTATCAGGGCCGCCAAACTGGCCAATCTGCACGACTTTGTCCTATCCTTACCCGATGGATACGACAGCGTCGTGGGCACCAAGGGCATTCTGCTCTCTGGGGGGCAGCGCCAACGCATCAGCCTGGCACGGCTGTTCCTCAAAGACCCCCGTATTCTGATTTTGGATGAAGCAACCAGCGCCCTGGATTACGAAAGCGAAGCTGTGGTGCAGCAGGCCATCGAGCGCCTGCGGAAAAACCGCACGACGATTCTCATCGCCCACCGGCTTTCCACTATCCGCACAGCCGACCGTATTTTCGTATTAGGGGATAAAGGCCTTAGCGAGCAGGGCACCCATGCTTCTCTGCTGGCCCAAAACGGCCTGTATGCTGCGCTATACCGTCAGGGGGAATCCTAATTTTTTCCCATGTTACATAGAAATGGCCCCGGGAA
>CAJKJS010000419.1 GCA_905200265.1 uncultured Oscillospiraceae bacterium | reverse complement strand
TATCGGGATTACGGGCACAGCGTCACATGAACGACGCCATTTTCTTTGTACACCCACACCCCGTGGTCGCACTCGTCGCCGGTGCGGATGCGGTCGGTAACAAAGCATCCCGCCTCGTCAAAATGCCCTTCTTCGATGCACAAATAGGGCATGTGGTTCGTCACACGGTCTTCGGAATAGAATAGGTCGTCTTTTTCCGCCAGCAACATGGTAAAGCCCGTACCCAGCACATAAAATTCCTCGGGCCCCGCTTCGATGATAAGCCCCCGGGCCCGGGGCTGTTGCGGTTGTCCCAAAGTAAGGCCCCGGTGGATATAGTTGCCGCGGTTATGATCCGCCATATCGACTTTGACAAGGTACTTGTCCCCTTCGAAAAAGAACGCGTCTTCCCCCTCTTCCTGCACCACCGGGTGGATGCGCCCGGTACCGCGGAAGCGCGTGAGCAGCGGCAAGCCCGCCGCCACACAGGTAAAGCTGTCCACCAGGTCCCGGCTGTCGGGCCGCACGCCTCCGTCCACGGTCAGCACGTCTTCCGCCCCAAAACACGCGTACCCGATGGCGTCATACGCCCCCAGGGCATAAAACAGATTTTTAAAGTTGCCGCCTGCCCCCGAACCGGATTCCGGCACGAACAGCGCGTTATCCTTTCGGTTATACGTACGGCACACGCCTTCATACCGGGCGCGGCTATCCTGGTAGATATCCGGGGCCAATAAATCAATATGAGGCGTAGCGGCCTTCCACAGGGGATACAGCCGCGGGATAGGCCCCCCGGCGGTATAATTCACCCCCGGCAGGTTCCAGCCCCAGGGATTGCCGTCCAGGGCCACATTCACATACAGCGGAATGTCGTACACGTCTTTGCCCGCGGCGGCCACCTGATCGATATACCGTGCCACACTCCACGCGGTCATGGCTTCGGTCCCCGCTTTCACGCCGAAGGTCATTTCCCAGTTTTCCCCCTTCGGATACCCCCGCTGTGCCCACCGGCGGGTCAGGTCATGATCCGGCTCTTTTTCCAGGGCTTTTAGCACCTCGTCGGGCACCGGCGCTTCGGCGTCCCGCCACCCCTCAGGGGAAAAGTCCCGGTAGCTGCGCCCGGCGATACCGGCTTCGTTTTCCACCTGTACGGCCAGGAGCGTACCGTCGGTATTTTGCTCTTTCAGGTGCGCCATCAGGGCCCTAAAGGCCTTTTGGTCGGCCCGCAGGTTTTCCTCTGCGTGGGACGACAGCACAAATAACCGCGCCCCGTCGTGGGCGGTCACCCGGGGAAAACGCTGGGGGTTCTGTTTAACCCAGGCGGGCACATACCGCATGTTGCCGTTTTTCCAGGTGCCAAACCACAGAAGGATCAGCTGTTTTTTGTGCGCCCGGGCCCCCTCAAACAGAGTATCCACGCTGCGAAAATCAAACACGCCCTCTTCCGGTTCAATCGCTTCCCAGTACACCGGGATTTCCGCCGTATTGGCGTGCAAGGTATCCAGCGCCCGCCAGAACACCGCTAAATCATGGGGCGAATAGGTGCTGGAATTGTGGGATTGGCCCCCCAGCACAAAAAAGGGCCGGCCGTCTTTTTTAAAAATTGTCTCCATCTTTTTCCGTCTCCTTCATTCGGCCTGGTGGGCCGTTTTATCCAGCATACCGCGTTCTGCCTGTGGGCACAAGGGGGAAAAAACGACCACCTTTCCCCTATTTTTTCGACTTATTCGTTTGCCCCGGCGGCACTGTTCGCGGGCTTTAGGATCAATAATCCGGGGATTATAAATCCTTGGATGATAACTCCCGCATGCACTCTCCCGG
>CAJKJS010000418.1 GCA_905200265.1 uncultured Oscillospiraceae bacterium | reverse complement strand
AACTTGCTTCTTGAATTCTGGCGTATACCTTTTATTTGGTATCCCTTTTGGCATAGTATAACACCCCACTTGTTGTTCAGTATACCATACTGTCTAACAAATGGGGTGCTGTTCATTTCCATAAAAAGCACCTCCTTTTTTTATTCGCCCAGTGCCGTTTTTTGGGGCACTTCTTTCTTTACATTATAACAGGCAAAGGCGGCTTCGACCATGTGCCGGTCGGGCTTCTTTGTAAACAGGCTGACAATCGGTACCAAAATAAGCCCAGCCAGCATGGCAATAGCGCCGGCATTGATGGGGGATTGCAGCAGCGGCGGGAACCAAGTCGAAAACAGCATGTTGGCCACCATGAGCAGCGATCCAAAAGCAAAACTGACCCAGCAGGCCGTGCGGGTGGTCTTTTTCCAGTACAGGCCATACAAAAACGGAGCCAGAAAGGCCCCCGCCAGCGCACCCCAGGAAATACCCATGAGCTGGGCAATAAAGGTGATGTTGCTGGTGTACTGGATCAGTGCAATCACGGCTGAAATGGCAATAAAAACCACAATCAGCAGGCGAATGCAGAACAGCTGATTTTTCTCGTTCATATTTTTGGCGACAGTTTCCTTTAGAAAATCAATTGTCAGGGTAGAACTGGAAGCAATAACCAGCGAAGACAGGGTGGACATGGAAGCCGACAACACCAAAATAACCACCAGAGCAATAAGTGGCGGAGAAAGATTTGACAACATGGTAGGAATGATGGCGTCATACCCTTGGGTGGTGACATCTACACGGTCACTAAAGAGACGGCCAAAGCCCCCCAGGAAATAACTACCGCCTGCAACGACAAAAGCAAACAGGGTGGAAATCACGGCACCCTTCTGAATGGCGGATTCATTTTTAATGGCATAAAACTTTTGTACCATCTGCGGCAGACCCCAGGTGCCCAAAGATGTGAGCAGCACGACAAAGAAAAGGCCCAAGGGGTCCGGCCCAAAGAAAGAGTTAAATACACCGGGGGCGGTGGACACGGTGTCATCCTGTACGGTGGCTAAATCGGTTAGTGCCTGCATAAAGCCACCCTGTTCGTGAAGAACGGCGGCAATCACCGCCACAATGCCTACCAGCATGATCAGCCCCTGAATAAAATCGTTGATGGCGGTGGCCATGTAGCCCCCGGCAATCACATACACGGCTGTGAGAATAGCCATGAGAATAATACACACAGAATAATCAATGTGAAAAGCCATGCCAAAAAGCCGGGATAACCCGTTATAAAGGGAAGCGGTGTACGGAATGAGAAAAATAAAAATAATGACGGAAGCGCCGATTTTCAGTCCCCGGCTTTGAAACCGTTTACCAAAAAAGTCCGGCATGGTAGCCGACGACAAATGCTGGGTCATAATACGGGTGCGGCGCCCCAATACAATCCAGGCCAGTAGTGAGCCGATCAGGGCATTGCCAATGCCAATCCAGGTAGAGGCGATGCCAAATTTCCAGCCAAACTGGCCGGCATAGCCGACAAAGATAACAGCTGAAAAATAGGAAGTACCATAGGCAAAGGCGGTGAGCCATGGCCCAACCGAGCGGCCGCCCAGTAAAAAGCCATTGACATCCGTAGCATGACGGCGGCAGTAAAAGCCAATGCCAATCATAACTGCAAAATAAAAGAGCAAAACAATAAGCTGAACCATGGTACAAACCCTCCGATGCTTTAACACTTTCAATATAAAAAGTGTTAATTTTTGACTCTATTACTTTAAAGGTAAAAAGCGAAAAAGTCAAGCTTTTTTTAAAGGAGTTTTGTAGAAAAGAAACGATATATAAAAAAGACGGCA
>CAJKJS010000417.1 GCA_905200265.1 uncultured Oscillospiraceae bacterium | reverse complement strand
AAAAAAGTAGACACCCACACTTTTGTGAGTGTCTACTTTCATTTTACAAGTGCAGAAGCATAGTAGCTCCCCGGTGTTTTTTATAGAGTAAAAAAAGAAGCAGCCTAAGTTAAAACGCTTTCAGCTGCTTCTTCTTTTCGATGTCTTTTATTCTTTTTCCCCTTTTTCCTTTGCCGCTGCTACAAAGCCACGGAACAGCGGATGAGGACGGTTGGGCCGCGATTTAAATTCCGGATGGAACTGCGCCGCTACAAACCACGGATGATCCGGAATTTCCATCATTTCCACAATATGGTTATCCGGCGATTTACCAGCAAACAGCACACCGGCTTGTTCCAGTTGATCCCGGTAATCGTTGTTCACTTCAAAACGATGACGGTGCCGTTCATAAATGAGCTCTTCCCCATACAATTTAGCTGCCTTACTTTCGGGGGCCAGTTGACAGGGATATTTCCCAAGTCGCATGGTGCCGCCCAGTTGTTTTACCTTTTTCTGTTCTGGCATAAGGTCAATGACCGGATTGGCCGTTTGCGGATCAAATTCTGCCGAGTTGGCATCTTTCAGCCCCACCACATGCCGTGCATACTCAATGATGGAAAGCTGCATACCTAAACAAATCCCTAGGAACGGAATTTGTTGCTCTCTGGCATAACGAATGGCCACAATCATGCCTTCAATCCCGCGGGAACCAAATCCACCGGGTACCAAAATTCCTTGTACATCACCCAGTAGCTTTCCTACATTTTCATCGGTTACTTCCGAGGAATCAACCCATTTGATTTTCACTCGCACGCGATTGGCAATGCCACCATGGGTCAGGGCCTCGACTACGCTGAGATACGCGTCATGCAAATCAATATACTTGCCAACCATAGCGATTCGTACTTCTTTTTGCAAAGAAGCCGCTGTTTCGCACATGTTGATCCATTCTGTCAGATCGGGACCAGGCGTGTCCAGCCCAAAGCGCCGGCAGACAATTTCGTCCAACCGTTCTTCCCGCAGCGCCAGCGGAACCGAGTAAAGCAAGGGCAAGTCCAGGTTTTGAATGACGCAGTCTTCCGCCACATTACAGAACAAAGCAATTTTTTTACGCTGATTTAGTTCTACTTCCCGTTCGGAACGCAACACAATGACATCCGGCTGAATCCCGATAGACAGCAGCTCTTTTACACTGTGCTGAGTCGGTTTTGTCTTTTGTTCATGGGAAGCTGCCAAATACGGTACCAATGTGACATGCAAAAACAAGCAGTTTTGGCGTCCATATTCTACAGCAAATTGCCGGATCGCTTCTAGGAACGGCTGACTTTCAATATCACCGACCGTGCCCCCAATTTCAACCAGAGCAATATCCACATTTTCTTTTCCTGCGGCAATACGGCTTTTAATCTCATTGGTAATATGCGGGATAACTTGCACGGTACCACCGCCGTAGTCTCCGTTTCGTTCTTTTTGAATCACATTCCAGTATACACGCCCCGACGTGACGTTGCTGTTTTGCGACAAGTTTTCATCAATAAAACGTTCATAGTGACCCAAATCCAGGTCGGTTTCCGCTCCGTCATCGGTTACAAAAACTTCGCCGTGCTGAAAAGGATTCATTGTTCCCGGGTCCATGTTCAAATACGGATCAAACTTCTGCATGGTTACACGAAGCCCACGCGCTTTTAATAGCCGGCCCAGTGAAGCCGCTGTGATCCCTTTTCCCAGACCGGATACTACACCGCCGGTCACAAAAATAAACTTGGTTGGCATAAACAGGAACCTCCATTTCGTCTTGCGTTTTGCAATTTCTACAAGCCAATCTTGCAAAAAAACAAAAACAATTATACCGCC
>CAJKJS010000416.1 GCA_905200265.1 uncultured Oscillospiraceae bacterium | reverse complement strand
GAAAAAAGTAGACACCCACACTTTTGTGAGTGTCTACTTTCATTTTACAGGTGCAGCCGGTTTTCTCCGGTCGGGGCATTTTTTATGCGGTTTTAAAAAGGAATGTCACCCGCCCGCAGGCGTCCCCGTGTTACCGGGTGCGGCCAATATCGCGGCGGTAGTGCGCACCGTCAAAATGGATTTTTTCGACGGCCTTGTACGCTTTTTGCAGCGCTTCGTCTAAGGTGGAAGCCAGGGCCGTTACACCCAGCACCCGGCCGCCGCTGGTCACAAGCTGCCCGTCTTTTTCCGCCGTGCCGGCGTGATAGACGGTTACGCCGGGCAGCTGGCCGTTTTCGTCCAGGCCGGTGATGACCTTGCCCTTTTCGTACTTCACAGGATACCCGCCGGACGCCATGACGACGCATGCAGCGGCTTCCTTGCTCCACTGGATATCCACATTTTCCAGCGTGCCGTCAATAACGCTCTCGATGATGGTAACCAGGTCGGTTTTCAGCCGGGGCAGGACCACCTGGGTTTCCGGGTCGCCAAACCGTGCGTTATATTCGATCACCTTCGGGCCGTTGGGGGTGAGCATCAGCCCAAAGTACAAACAGCCTTTAAACGGGCGGCCTTCCTGCTGCATGGCGCGAATGGTGGGCAGGAAAATTTCCTGCATGCAGCGCCGGGCCATGGCGCCGTCGTAATAGGGGTTGGGGCTAACGGTGCCCATGCCCCCGGTGTTCAGGCCCTTGTCGCCATCCAGCGCCCGCTTGTGGTCTTTGGAGGACACCATGGGTTTGACACAGTGGCCGTCGGTAAACGCCAACACCGATACTTCCGGCCCGGTGAGGAATTCTTCCACCACCACGTGGTTGCCCGATGCGCCAAAGACCTTGTCTTCCATGATTTCTTTCACGGCGTCTTCGGCGGCTTTTTCGTCTTCACAAATCAGCACGCCTTTGCCAAGGGCCAAACCGTCGGCCTTGACCACCACGGGGTAGCGGCCCTTTTCGCGGATATAGGAAAGAGCCTTGTCCGGTTCGGAAAACACCTCATACCCGGCGGTGGGGATGCCGTACTTTTTCATCAGGTTTTTGGAAAAGACCTTGCTCGCTTCAATTTGCGCCGCCGCCGCGGTGGGGCCAAACGCCCGCACGCCGGCTTCGTTCAGCGCATCGACCATACCGGCGGCCAGGGGGTCATCCGGCGCGACAAATACGAGGTCAATCTGGTTTTCTTTCGCAAAAGCCGTCACCTTTTCTTTGTCCATCACGCTGATGGGCACGCACGTGGCATCGTGGCCGATGCCGCCGTTGCCCGGCGCACAGTAGAGCTCGGTGACTTTGGGGCTTTCCTTTAACTTGCGCACAATGGCGTGTTCACGCCCGCCGCTGCCCAATACCAGGATTTTCATGCACAGCGCCCCTTTCCTCAGTGATGGAACAGCCGCAAGCCGCAGAACGCCATGGCAATGCCGTACTTGTTGCAGGTCTCGATCACCTGGTCGTCGCGGATGGAGCCGCCCGGTTCCACAATGGCGGTCACGCCGCTGCGGCGGGCCCGTTCGATGTTATCGCCAAACGGGAAGAACGCATCACTGCCCAGGCACACACCCGTTACCTTGGAAAGCCAGGCGGCCTTTTCTTCCTGGGTGAGGGGTTCGGGCTGGCGGGTAAAGGTCAGCTGCCAGTTGTCGTCGCCAATCACGTCTTCGGGGGTGTCGCCGATATACACGTCAATGGCGTTGTCGCGGTTGGGGCCCTTCACGTCATCGCGGAACGGCAGATCCAATACTTTCGGCATGTGGCGCAGCTGCCAGTTGTCGGCCTTCTGACCGGCCAGACGGGTGCAGTG
>CAJKJS010000415.1 GCA_905200265.1 uncultured Oscillospiraceae bacterium | reverse complement strand
GCACTTGACTTTAAAAAGCATATTGTATATATTGTATATATACAATATTGTATGATAAGAAGGGAGGACACCCGGTTGCAGATTTACATCCAAAACACGGGGGAAACACCCATTTACGAGCAAATCGTGTCGCAAATCAAAGCACAGATCCTGTCCGGAGATTTGCAGGAGGGAGACGCGCTGCCATCCATGCGCACACTGGCAAAAGAATTGCGTATCAGTGTCATCACCACCAAGCGGGCATATGAGGAGCTGGAAAAGCAGGGCTATGTGTGGTCCGTCACCGGTAAAGGCAGTTTTGTGGCGCCGAAAAACTTAGAGCTGATCCGGGAAGAAAATCTCAAGCAGATTGGAGATGCCATGCAACAAATTCTATCTTTGGCAGCTCCTTGTGGTTTGAGCCTTGACGACTTGATTCAAATGCTCACGTTTTTTGCGAAAGGAGAATAAACCATGAAATCGGCTTTTCGTTTGCAGGCGGTTACAAAACAGTATCCGTCCCGGGAAAAATCGCCGGGTTTTATCCTGGGACCACTGAATTTGGAATTGCCCAGTGGATGCATTCTGGGGCTGATCGGTGAAAACGGTGCCGGAAAGACCACCACACTGAAAATGATGCTGGGACTCACCCGGAAAAGCGGCGGATATATCGAGCTGCTGGGCCGCCCGGCCGGAGATGAAACGCTACGGGCTCATATGGGGGCTGTGATGGATGGCATATGCTTTCCCGGAGATATGAACGCCCGCCAGGTGGGCCGCATGCTGGAAAAGCTGTACCCTTCCTGGCACATGGGCACCTGGCACACATGGTGCCGTCGCTTCCACCTGCCGGAAGAGAAAAAAATTGCCGCCTATTCCAAAGGCATGCAGCAAAAACTCATGTTGGCAGCGGCCTTTTCTCACGACAGCCGGTTACTGCTGTTGGATGAAGCTACCAGCGGGCTGGACCCGGTGGCACGGGACGAACTGCTGGACACCCTGCGGGATTTCGTATCCGATGAAAACCACAGTGTACTGCTTTCCTCCCATCTTGTCGAGGATGTGCAAAAGGTATGCGACTATGTGGCGCTGCTGCATGAGGGCCAGCTGCTGTTTTGTGAAGAAAAGGACCAATTACTAGAATCCTTTGCTCTGGTGCAGGGACCACGGGAGGTTCTCTTGCGGTTGCCGGGGCTACGAGGTATGCGGGAAAATGCGTTTGGTGCTACGGTGCTGGTACCACGCATTAAGGTGCCCAGCGGCCTAAGCTGGCAACCGGCCGGACTGGAAGACATTATGCTATATACATTACGGGAGGATTATCATGAAAGGACTGCTGTATAAAGATCTGCTTTCCCTGCGTCAATTTCGGGCCATGGCATTTATCATTGCGGCGGGACTCTTTTCGTCTATCTATTCGGGTAAGGTGGATATGTTCGCCTCGATCTGTGTGATTCTAACGGCCACCATCCCCATTTCCCTGTTGGGGTTGGAAGAAAAAGCCCGATGGAATACGGTCGCCCTGACGCTGCCGGTTTCCCGGTTTACACTGGTTTTGGAAAAATACCTGTTTGGGCTCTGCACCTTACTGGTCGGTGCTGTAATAGCCATGGGGCTGGGGATAGCGGTGTTTCCCCTTGCAGGGTATGGCACGATTACACTATGCGCCGCCCTTTTCTGCTTAGGGCTAGTAATCCAGTCGGTCATGCTGCCGCTTATTTTCCGGTTCGGCATGGAAAAAGGGCAACTTTTTACCATGGGCTTGCTATTTGTTTTAGCCGCGGGGCTGGTCGTACTGGTGGGTAACGGAATGCTGGCTGTTTCAGGATTTTTGCTATGGCTATTGCCGCTAATAGCCGCC
>CAJKJS010000414.1 GCA_905200265.1 uncultured Oscillospiraceae bacterium | reverse complement strand
TCAGCAGCATGTTCACCGCGCCCACCGGGGTCTGGAACAAATACCGCAAAATAATGCCCACACCGGTCACGCCGCCGGGCGCGATGTTGTTGGGAGACGTGAACATATTCACCGCCAGCGAACACAGACATCCGCCCAGCAGAAAGAAGAGCAAATCCACAAAACCATTCTTTTTTCCCGATAGACGAATCATGATTCCCTCTTTTCTTCAGGCTCTTCACCGGTTTCCTTCGGTTCCTGTGTCAACAAAGCGAACAGTTCCCGCACCCTGGAAAGCGCTCCTAGCAAATATAAATATCCGAACAGCGTTTCCAATGCCGTGGCCGCATGGTAATCGGCCACATTGGCGTGTTTGGGCACATGGTGCACCCGGGCGTTGCGCCCGCGGCGGTACACCTGCTGTTCTTCTTCCGTCAGGTGCGGCCACAAGCGCTGGCCGTCCACGGCCTGCTGCCGGGCGCACACCCGCTCCACCGCCTGGCGGTGCAGCTGCGACACCGGCAGACGGCTTTCGCAGCTGAGTTTTTCCCGAACCAGCAGTTCGAATACGCCGTCGCCCACAAAAGCCAGCGCCAGCGCATTCATGGTTTTGGGATCACAAGGGGAACCCCACAGTCGTTCCACGATGCCAGCCCCCTTTTATTCCACAAAGTCAAATTCCAGATTATACAGGCTGACGGTGTCGCCTTCCTGAACCCCGGCTTCCCGCAAAGCGTCAATCACGCCGGTTTGAAGCAGGACCCGGTCAAAGTACTGCAACCCTTCGGTATCGTCGAAATTCACCGTTTTCAAAATCTGCAGCAGCCAGTCGGCTTCCACGCTGTATACATCGGAATCCAGCCGGGTAATTTTGACGTCCCGTTTGGAAAGATCTTCCACCGGCAGAACCGGCGCTTCTTCCGCTTCATACCGTTTCACCGGCGGCAGCTGCGACAGCATACCCTGAATGCGTTTGAGCAGTGGGTCCACCTGGTACCGGATGGCCGCCATAATGGGGAAGAATTCATACCCCTGGTCCTGTACGAACCTGGCAAACTCTTCCACGGTTTCGTCGTCCGTTAAGTCGCACTTGTTGCCCGCCACCAGCATGGGCCGGGCGGCCAGTTCGGGGTTAAACTTTTTCAGTTCTTCGTTAATGATCCGGAAATCTTCTTTCGGGTCGCGCCCTTCGCTGCCGGACACATCCACCACATGCACCAGCATGCGGCAGCGCTCCACATGGCGCAGGAACTGGTGTCCCAGCCCCGCTCCTTCCCAGGCGCCTTCGATAAGGCCGGGGATATCGGCCATGACAAAACTGCTGCCTTCGCCCATGCGCACGACGCCCAGTACCGGCGTGAGTGTCGTAAAATGGTAATTGGCAATATTGGGTTTTGCTTCGCTGACAACCGAAACCAGGGTGGATTTCCCCACATTGGGAAAGCCCACCAGCCCCACATCGGCCAGCAGTTTCAGTTCCAGTTGCAGTTCCATCTCTTCCCCGGGCAGGCCGGGTTTGGAAAACCGGGGCGTCTGCCGGGTGGGGGTGGCAAAATGGCTGTTGCCCCAACCGCCTTTGCCGCCGCGGGCAATCACATGCCGTTCTTTATCGGACAAATCGGCCAGAATCCGGCCGGTAGCGGCTTCTTTCACCAAGGTGCCATCGGGCACCCGGATGATGCAGTCTTCCCCTTTTTTCCCGTTGCAGCGGCCACCGCGCCCGGGTTCCCCGTTTTTGGCCACATATTTCCGTTTATACCGGAAATCAGCCAGGGTTGACAGGTTCGTGTCTACTTCAAAAACAATGTCGCCCCCGCGGCCGCCGTCGCCGCCATCCGGACCGCCGGAAGCCACAAACTTTTCCCG
>CAJKJS010000413.1 GCA_905200265.1 uncultured Oscillospiraceae bacterium | reverse complement strand
CAGATCCACGGCCGGGCCGGAATGGCCATACACGTCATTGACGCCAATGCGGGTAACCGGCACGGGGCATTCTTCGCATACCGCAGCCGCCACGGCTTCGCCCAGGCCGCCAATGATGTTGTGTTCTTCCACTGTGACAATACGGCCGGTTTCTTTCGCGGCCTTCACGATGAGTTCTTTATCCAGGGGCTTGATCGTATGGATGTTGATCACGCGGGCATCCACGCCTTCGGCTTCCAGGGCTTTGGCCGCTTTCACAGCTTCGCCTACCATCAGACCGGTGGCCACAATGGTGATGTCTTTGCCGTCGCGCAGGGTAATGCCCTTGCCCAGTTCAAAGTGATAATCGTCGTTATGGTTAATGCTTTCCACCGCCAAACGGCCCAAGCGGATATACACAGGGCCATAGTGTTCAGCCGCGGCTTTTACCGCCGCGATCATTTCATAGTGATCGCTGGGATTGAGCACCACCATACCGGGGATGGTACGCATCAGCGCAATATCTTCGCAGCACTGATGGGTAGCGCCGTCTTCACCGGTGGAAATACCGGCATGGGAACCGGCGATTTTCACGTTCAGTTTCGGATACCCGACGGAGTTGCGCACCTGTTCAAATGCACGCCCGGCCGAAAACATGGCGAAAGAAGCCGCAAACGGAATCTTGCCACAAGTAGCCAGACCGGCCGCAATGCCTACCATGTTGCATTCGGCAATACCGCAATCGATAAAACGGTCGGGGAATTCCTTCTGAAAAATACCGGTTTTCGTGGCAGCAGCCAGGTCGGCATCCAATACCACCACATTGGGGTTTTCCTTGGCCAGTTCCGCTAGGGCCATACCAAAGCTTTCACGGGTTGCCTTTTTTACCATTTCTGCCATCTTATTCTGCCTCCAGTTCCCTGAGCTGCGCGCACAGTTCATTTTTCGCCACTTCGTACTGTTCCGTGTTGGGAGCCGTACCGTGCCAGCCCACCTGGTTTTCCATATAGGAAACACCCTTGCCTTTTACCGTTTTGCAGATAATGGCGCTGGGTTTGCCTTTTACAGTTTTGGCATGGTTGAAGGCCGCTTCCAGTGCATCGAAGTCATGCCCGTCGATCACCTGTACATCAAAGCCAAACGCTTCGAATTTTTTGTCGAAAGGTTCGGGACCTGCGACTTCGGAAATGGGGCCGTCGATCTGCAGGCCGTTAAAGTCGACGATCACGCACAGGTTGTCCAGTTTCTGGTGGCCGGCAAACATAGCGGCTTCCCAAACCTGGCCTTCTTCGCTTTCGCCATCGCCCAGCAGCGTGTACACACGGTAATCCTTGCCGTCCATCTTGGCGGCTTTGGCCATACCGCAGGCGGCCGAAATGCCCTGGCCCAGCGAACCGGAGCTCATATCAATACCAGGCGTCCCCTTCATATCCGGGTGGCCCTGAAGCATAGCGCCAATGTGACGCAGGGTTTTCATTTCATCCATGGAAAAATAGCCACGCAGCGCCAATGCCGCATACAGTCCGGGCGCACAGTGGCCCTTACTCAGCACAAACCGGTCGCGATCCGGGTTTTTGGGATCGGTAGGATCGATGTGCATTTCTTTAAAATACAGATACGTGAAAATATCGGCGGCGGAAAGAGATCCACCAGGATGGCCGGATTTAGCGCAATAGACGCCTTCCACAGCCCCCATTCTTACCTTGCAGGCGTTGATCTGCAGCTGCTTTTTTTCACAGGCATTCATCATAGTTCCTCCAACTGCTTCGTATTTGTCGAGAGACAGGTTTATTATACTTCATTCATCGAAAAATTGCAATCAAATCCCTTTTGCCTTCCATGCATATTCCTGCCCTTTTTTCCTCACAATAAAACCGT
>CAJKJS010000412.1 GCA_905200265.1 uncultured Oscillospiraceae bacterium | reverse complement strand
CCTAGTAAGTTCCTTTGTACCGGAACATATCGATAAAACAAGTATAGCATAGTTTTAAAACAAAAGAGATATATTCTTGTGGGTAAGAATGTATTTGTGTTTTTGTCTAACTGGTACGTGGTGTCACTTTGTAAATGATGACAACTTGATAATCGAAAAGAGAAAGAGGAACATCATGACAAAGAAAAGCAAATGAGGAGCAAAATAGGCGTGCATTTAGATAACTCTATTCTCTGCATGTTTAATTATGTCTAGTGACTTTTCTTTGTTATGATAGGATTCCTTTTTATGAAATAATAGTCTTATGCATGCCGGAACAATGTTGCCATACAAAGCATAATATGGAATTGTCATACAAGCTATTATCGTATGACAGTTTTATTTAAAAAAAGAGGGACAACGATGAACTGGTATGCAGATGCATGCACGTGCAGTAGTTTTTCCCATGGTTCCTTTTACTCGCTTTTTGTAGGGTTAAATGATACGTGTGGAAACCAGCGCTTGCCTACAGAGCAGGCCATGACCTTTATACAGGAAGTTTGTGCGTGCAAAAGGGGTAGGGGCCGATAGAGGAAGCTCCCATAAAATTGAAACGACGGTTTATATCATGGCGATTGAAGCAGATGAAAAAACCGTGTTCCAGGTAGTTGAAGTTTTACAGAAAAAGTTTAACCAGAGCGAAATACTGGTAGAGAAGAATCCGACACAGATATGTACGTGAGCCGTTAAGACAAACCCACACACCATTAGGATGTGGGGGTTTATTGATACTACCTATGTCTTTGGATCATGGGAACATCGCTTTATGGATAGGTGATTCTTCTTTCACTTCTTCCCATTTAGCCGATACATACGCTTTCATCAGAAAAATTACGACCATTTGACATATCCATAGGAAACCAAAGGAGCTCTTAAAAAATAGAAAAAGCTTTCCTATATAGGGGATGATAGACTGTGCCAACAGATAAACTTTATGACCGTCGCTGGTGAGTTCCAACCCGTTATTATACCGAACAAAAAGCTGTTTGTTTATTTTTGTTTCGAAGTCCGATACCACTTTACTCAAATAAGGTTGTGAAACGAAGAGGGCTTTGGATGCTTTGGTAATGGAATGACAGTCGGCAATGGTTACTAAGTATTTCAGCTGCTGAAGGTTCATAGAGCCCTCCGAAAACAAGATGAAAATAGAGAGGATTTGTGCCACTAGATACGTATGGGAGACTCTTTTTATGGTGCCCAGAGGTATAACCGGTTATGCAGTCAGCACCGAGCACAGAAAGGAAAATGATATAGATATCCACATTGGTACAGGGAAGGAAATTGCTTGCCAAATGCTTGTACAGAAGCGTGACTTCTGCTATAATAAAACAAACGTTCTGTTCCGGGAGGGGGTTAGGATGGAACTGCTAAAGGGGCTCAACCGCGCCCAGCAAGAGGCGGTAACCACCACAGAAGGCTACGTGCGGGTGATCGCCGGAGCTGGTTCGGGAAAAACCCGGGCGTTATCCCACCGGTTTGCTTTTCTGGTGAATGAGCTGGGAATCATGCCGGGGAACATTTTGTGTGTGACCTTTACCAATAAATCGGCCAATGAAATGCGCCAGCGTATCCATCTGCTCACAGGCGATAACGATACCGGGTATATCAACACGTTTCACGGCTTCTGCGTATCGGTTCTGCAAGAGGACAGCTATGCCGTCCAGTACCCGAAAAGTTTTCTGGTGCTGGATAACGGCGATATTGACGCTATGTTGCAGCTGATCTATGAAGAACGGGGCCTGACACTGCGTGATATGACGTTTTCAAAGGCCCGGGACATGATCGAAATGCGTAAGCTGGTTAAAGAACCAGAATACTAT
>CAJKJS010000411.1 GCA_905200265.1 uncultured Oscillospiraceae bacterium | reverse complement strand
CGGAGCACAGGTGTATTTTTCCATAGTGCCCGACAAAAATTATTTTTTGGCTTCCGAAAACGGATATGTATCGATCGACTACGACGCTTTTTTTTCGTTTGCCCGGCAGCAAGTGGACTTTGCCTGGTATCTGGATATCACGCCTTATCTAGAACTTTCCGATTATTACCGCACTGACACGCATTGGCGGCAGGAAAAGATTACCGATGTTGCAGCATTTTTGGTGGACGAAATGGGTGGAGCACTGCATACTTCTTACCAGTTGTGCCCGATCAGTTCTTCTTTTTACGGCGTGTATGCAGGGCAATGGGCGTTACCTGTTGCCCCGGATGAACTCTACACCGTAACAAATGACACCATCGAACAATACCGTGTGTTTGACTTTGAAACCCAGTCGGTGATCCCCGTATATGACGAAGAAAAAGCCACTGGGCAAGACCCTTATGAACTATTTTTATCCGGTCCGAAGTCGCTGCTTACCATTGAAAACTCTCAGGCCACTACGGATAAAGAGCTGATTTTATTCCGGGATTCCTTTGGCAGCAGCCTGGCGCCTTTACTCGCCCAGGGGTATGCCAAAGTGACAGTCGTGGATATTCGGTATATGAAACCGGAACTGTTAGGCCAGTTTATCGATTTCGAAAACAAAGATGTGCTGTTTTTATACAGCACATCGGTCTTAAATAACAGCATAACCATAAAATAAATGGCGTATAATGTGAAAAGGGCTTTTCCCACAAACGGGAAAAGCTCTTTTTTACTTTTCTTCCAGCGCCAACAGCCACTGCTTTTTATCAAGGCCGCCACCATAGCCTCCCAACCCTCCATGGGCAGCCACTACTCGGTGGCACGGGATGATAATGGCCAGCGGATTGCGATGGTTGGCGCCTCCCACAGCCCGAGCAGCGGTAGGTTGTCCGATCATAGCCGCCAGTTCCCCATACGTACGCGTTTCACCATAGGGAATTTTTTGCAGGGCGCACCACACCTTTTCCTGAAATGGCGTACCTCGGGTACACAGCGGCAGGGAAAACACTTGTAGCTGCCCCGCAAAGTAAGAAGCGAGCTGCCGTTCGGCTTCCCGGAGCAGCGGGGAATCTACTTCCTCGCTCTCTAGGACTGTATACCCGTCAAAAGCCAGCTGCACCAGTGCGCCGTCCTCTTCCACCAGGGTAAGGGGGCCTAGGGGACTTTGGATCGTCTTTCTTTTCCTCATACTTTCGGTTCCTCCAGGATTTTTTGCAGCATGGCGGTGCAGCCTTCTACCACATCGCGCCAGGTACTTTCAAAATCTCCGGTATACCAAGGGTCGGCCACATCTCGGGGGTGATCGGTAAAATCGAGTAGCCGACAAATTTTCCCTTCCGGATCGCCGCCAAATAGCGTATGCATGCGGATAATATTCGAGCGGTCCATGCCCACCAGCCAGTCGTACCGGTCATAGTCGCCTTTGGCAATGGTAACGGCATATTTGCCGTCACAGGAAAGCCCGTGACGGCGCAGCATAGCCCGGGTACCCGGATGCACGGGATTACCGGTCTCTTCCCGGCTGACGGCCGCCGAGGCAATAAAAACATGCTGGCCCTCCCCTGCTTTTTTCACCAGGTCTTTCATCACAAATTCAGCCATAGGCGACCGGCAGATATTGCCGTGACAGACAAACAAAATTTTGATCATCGTAATTTGGTTCCTTTCACAAACAGTTATAAATCGGTGCATATTTTTTACATTCATTCGGTTTCTTTGATTGTACCATACGAGGGCTTTCTTTGACAGAAAAAGATGAGAAAAAAGTGTCTTTTCAGGAAGGCGGCTATTTTTACCATACCTTCTTTCCTTGTGGACACAGAAAAGGCCTCCCACGGCAGGGAAAA
>CAJKJS010000410.1 GCA_905200265.1 uncultured Oscillospiraceae bacterium | reverse complement strand
CCCCTTGACTTATAGGAATGAGTGTGTAAAATATACAGTATACGTTGGTTTATTTATTCAATAAGGAGACAGATTGCTATGGAAAAAATACACGCCACAAAGGAACGCATTATGCGTGCCTCTTTCAAGCTGTTCCTTGAAAACGGGTACGAAAACACACAGATCCGCCAGATCGCCGAGGAGAGCCAGGCCGTGACCGGCAGCATCTATCATTTCTTCCGCAACAAGGAGGATATTTTGCGTGCTCTGATCCGTCCCATCTTTACAAAACAGATTGAAATTTGCCAGAACGCTGTTTCCGATGAAGAATCTCCCCTGATGCAGTATCTGATTTCGTGCGGCGTGCAGCTAGCTACTTGCCAGAAACACCGCAATCTGCACGAGATTTATTATTTGTGCTACACGTCTAATGACCTGTGCAGCGAAATTATTGAATCCAACACGGAATTTTTGCAGAAAGCTCTGGCTTACTACCGTTCGAACCTAACCCGGGGCGAACTGTACTTGCGGTGCATTGGCACCACTGGTGCCCTGCGTGCGTATATGGCCAGCGGGTTCATGTACGACAACATCGATGTGATGGATCGCATTTTCACGTTCGCTTCCCTGACGTTGCGGGCTTATGAACTGCCTCAGGAAGAAATCGACCGTCTGCTGCATGCGCTCAATAGTTACCGGAAAGTAATTGATGAGCTGAGCAAAGCCATGATCCGTGAAATTGGTAACCTGATGTAAACGTTTTCCCCTGTGCCCTACGGCACGGGGGATTTTTTTGCCCTTTTTAGATAAAGGAGGTTTTCTCTTTGCGACTGCGCACTCCTACTTTTGTCCGGCAGTTTGCTTGTTTGGGTAGTCTGTGCCGGGAAAACTGCTGTATTGGCTGGGAAATTGATATCGACCCCGAAACCGCCGCTCGCTATATGGCACTGCCCGGAACGCTGGGCGACCGGCTGCGGGCTGCCATTCGGGAAGAAGACGGCATATACTCATTCAAATTGGACGAAAAGGAACGGTGCCCTTTTTTAAACAGCCATAACCTATGCGACATTCAGTGCGAACTGGGACACGAAGCGCTGTGCCAGATTTGCCGGGATCATCCTCGTTTTTGCGGTGTATTTGACGATTTGTGTGAAAAAGGACCGGGGCTGTGCTGTGAAGCGGCTGCCCGAGATATGCTGCAAGAAGAAGGGCCGCTGCTCTTCGAAGAAACCGATATGCCACCGCTGCCATCGCCGCCCCTAAACGCGGACGAAAAAGCCCGGCTTTCGTGGCTATTACCTAGACGGGAATCCCTATTCACCTTGTTACAGGACCACACCCGGCCGCTATCCACCCGCCTAAAAGAAGCCTGCACATTTTGTGTGCAGGTTCAGGAAACGCTCGACGGCGGCCCCCTACCGGATGACAGTGAAAGAATACCCGATGTCCCTTCGTATATCGCGGCGCTTCTTACGCTGCTTTCTACCTGTGAAAGCCTGGGTCCTTCCTGGGATAACGCTTTGCAGCAGATGAAAAACGTAGGGTTAGCAAAACATCTAACCCCCACCATCAATGAACTGATGCAGAAGGCCCCCTGGCTTTCGGTGGCGTATGAAAAGCTGATGGTGTACACCCTGTTCCGGTATGGGCTGCGAGCCGTGTTTGATGGGGACTTTTTATCCGTCTGGCAGCAAGCCCTGTTGGCCGGACAGACCGTTTTTCTCCTTGATCTAACGGCCTTCCTACAAAACGGAAACCTAACACCGGAAACCTGCATCGACCATATGGGGCTATGGTCGCGGCAAATGGAGTATTCCGACGAAAACCTATCGGTCTTGCAGCAGGCCTTTTGGCAGGATGTGGCCTTTTCCCCTACTAACCAGCTTTCGTTTTTACCCT
>CAJKJS010000409.1 GCA_905200265.1 uncultured Oscillospiraceae bacterium | reverse complement strand
ACCCCGATCGCTGTTGTTTTGTTATTGGCAAAAAACAATTTTTCCAGCGACATGGCTTCGGGATGATATTGCTTCATCACGGCATACACCGCATCAAAAATGATTTCCAGTCGCCGGGGAAAGGAATCTTGCGGACGGGTCACCACTGCGCCATGTTCCAAGGAATGATACCGGGCGTTTTGTACATCCACAATGCCGTATCCTACCGTGGCATAACCGGGGTCAATGCCCAAAATCCGCACGTTTTTCTTCCCCTTTCTTTATAAGCGTATTATCTTATCGATTATAGCACAAATGTTCAGGAAAAAAAAGCGCTTCCTCTTTTTTCCCCTGCCAACACTCCCCTGCATAATGGGCTTATTTCCCGCCACAATAACGAAAAACAAGTGAAACTTTCAGAAAAGAGGGGTGCGCTTTGCAAAAAGAAACCAAAATCCGCCTCACGGTCTTTATCACGGCGGCCTTGCTTGTCACCGGATGGGGCTGGTGGAGTAATGCGAATACACTGTCTGCCACGCAGCCAGCCGCCCGGCAGGCGGAATACGATAATGAACGGGCACTTTACGATTTGACCGAAACCGTGTCTTCGCTGACAACGGCTTTGGAAAAAGCCCGGTACGCCTCTACTCCACCCATGCAGTCGGCACTGCTATGTCAGCTCATCAGTTCTTCCAGCAGCGCTCGCCAGGCCTTATCGTGCCTGGAAACCGGGGAGGAGAGTACAGCATCCGTGAGCAAATTTCTGTCTCAAACGGAAGATTACAGCATGGTACTGCTGCGCCGACTGAGTATGGGCGAAACTCTCTCCGAAGAGGAAACGGCTTCGCTCTCCAGTCTTGCTTCCTACAGTCAAAAACTGCAAAATGCCCTTCAAAATCTGTCGTCCGATTTTGATAATGGTCTCGTGCATCTATCCGATGAACTGCCCGATTTATCCGAAGAAAGCACGCTGTTTGCCGATGCCCTGGATCAGGCCGCCGAAATGTTTACCGGGTATCCCACCCTTTTGTATGATGGCCCATTTTCTGATCATATTGCGCAGGAGGAACCCGCCTGCCTGTCCCAGTATGAAACGGTCACGGCCTCCCAGGCTATGCAAACGGCCAAAGACCTGCCTTTTTCCGAAAATTATGACTGGCAGGCAGGCTCCGATGAAGAGGGGAACCTACCCTGCTATACGTTTCAAAGCGGTGAAAGTACGCTGCGCCTGACCTGTGCCGGTGGCTTACTTCTTTCTTTTTCCGACCCGCGCCCAGTAGAAGAAGAAAACCTGTCTTCGCAGGAAGCCATGGAAAAAGCAGGGGCAACTCTGCAATCGCTAGGCTTTTCTGATATGCAAAGCGCCTATTCCTATACGGCTGACGGCGTATGCGTGTGCCTATTTTTCTACGAGCAAGACAACGTAATCTGTTACCCCGACCTTGTGAAAGTCGGTATTGCGCTGGATGACGGCAGTGTGGTACGAGTAGAAGCCACCGGGTACCGCATGAATCATGTGGCCCGGGACTTGGCATCACCCGCCCTATCGTCGTCCCAGGCGCAGCAGTCGCTTTCTTCTCAATTGACGGTTTTACAGGCGCCCTCTCTCACCTTGATTCCTTCCCCCGGGGGCAGCGAACTGCTCTGTTGGGAATTCCATTGCCAGGGGCAGGAAGAAGAGGAGCTCCTCGTGTATATCAACGCACAAACCGGCTATGAAGAGCAAATGTATGAACTGCTCTATTCCGATGCCGGTACCCTGACCCGGTAGTAAAAAACAGCCTGCCTTTCGGTATAACCGGAAAGCAGGCTGTTTTTCTTTGTAAATTCGTTTCTTTAAACCTTTATGATCTGGGCCACTTGCTGTAACACCCAAAAAACAACAGGTATGCTTACAATGGAACA
>CAJKJS010000408.1 GCA_905200265.1 uncultured Oscillospiraceae bacterium | reverse complement strand
TCTTCGTACAGTTTTTCACCGGGCCGCAATCCGTTAAACGTAATGTCGATATCCTTATAGGGTTCATAACCTGACAAGCGAATCAGCTTTTCAGCCAAATCCAAAATCTTCACCGGTTTACCCATATCCAGGATAAAGATTTCGCCGCCTTTGGCCATCCCACCAGCCTGAATCACCAGCTGGGCCGCTTCCGGAATGGTCATAAAATAACGAATAATATCCGGGTGTGTTACCGTGACCGGACCGCCTTCTTCAATCTGCTTTTTAAACAGCGGAATCACACTGCCGCTGCTGCCCAGCACGTTGCCAAACCGCACCGCGGCATATTCTGTTTTGCTGTGGCGGGAGTAGTACTGAATAATCAGTTCGCACATCCGCTTAGTGGCGCCCATGATGTTGGTGGGGTTCACCGCCTTATCGGTGGAAATCAGCACCATCCGGCGCACACCGTACTGGTCGGCACAAGTGGCTACATTCCAGGTGCCAAATACGTTATTCTTCACCGCTTCACCCGGGCTAAGTTCCATAAGCGGCACGTGCTTGTGGGCAGCCGCATGGAATACCACGTCGGGATGGTACACTTCGAATACATGGCTCAATCGGGCACGGTCACGCACCGAACCAATCAGCACTTCGAAATTCAGCCAGGGATATTTACGCCCCAATTCTTGCTGCAAATCATAGGCGTTATTTTCATAAATATCAAATACCACCAATTTGCGCGGACGGAAAATGGCAATCTGACGGCACAGTTCGCTGCCAATGGAACCGCCGCCCCCCGTTACCAATACCGTTTTATCGTGCAGGTAACTACTGATTTCCTCTATATTCAGGCATACTTCATCACGTCCAAGCAAATCCACAATATCCACATCGCGAATGATGACGTGTTCGTTGCCTTCCAGAATTTCGTACAAAGCCGGTACCGTTTTCAGTTGACACCCAGTACGGGCACAAATATCGATGATGGCCCGCTTGTCCGAATTGCGTGCCGACGGAATGGCCAGCAGGATCTGGTCTACGTCGTACCGCGCAGCCATACGGGGAATACTATCTCGGTTGCCCACTACTTTCACGCCGTTAATGCGAGTGCCTTTTTTGCTGCGGTCATCATCAATGGCGCAAACGGGAATCTGTACGCTTTCCGGAGCGCTTTTCATTTCTTTAATGACCATGGAGCCCATTTCCCCGGCCCCCACAACCATCACGCGCTTAATCCGTTCCCCTTCGCGCTGCAAGTTCCGGCGGCGGACCCGGCGAATCATGCCATAGCTCATCCGAGTGGCGCCAATCAGCACGAGCGTTAATAGCCACCCGGCCACATATACACTGATGGGGAACCGGGCTTGCTGCAAAATGGCCCAGCTTACCCCCGTACTCAGCCCACAAGCCAGTGTAACCCCCGCCACAATTTGCATCAGTTCACTGGTACCGGCAAATTCCCAAATGGTCCGGTAAAATTTGAAGAGGACAAAAACCGCCAGGCACAAAAGAGCGAATACCGGCATAATCCGTCCATAGGCTTCCATGTATACCAATCGTTCAATCGTGCTGACATTCACGTCCGACAACCGCAGAATCATAGCCACAAAGTAGGCCACGTAGACGCACACCACGTCCAGCAGCATTTGCGGCAATATATGCAAAAGAAGATTTTTCTTTTTGGTTTTTTTAGGTTTCAGGACAACCAGCCTCCGTTCCTTGGTAGAATAGCCAAAACATCATTCCAATTATAGGCTACTCTTTAGCATAATACAATAGAAAAGTCAAATTTTAACCGTTTTTTTGCATTTTTGCAAAGCATTCCATGGATTTCTGACGAAGCGGTGGTCCTTCCACCCACAGAATCTGGTCCGCCAAAGCCTGTGATTCCCATTTGTCATGG
>CAJKJS010000407.1 GCA_905200265.1 uncultured Oscillospiraceae bacterium | reverse complement strand
CGAACATTGTGGCCATTGACTACGACCCGGGCGCTACCCGCGTCAACCAGGAAAACCGTGTAAAGCTGATGCTGGCTGTGGCACGGGAAAATCTGGCAAGCAAAACAGGCGATTCCACTAACCAAGCATAATGGCCTAAAAAATGCGCGTTCCTGTCGATTTTCGTTGACAGGAACGCGTTTTTGTGTCTATAATAAAAACGCAGTTTGCAAGGGGAGCGGCTTTTGGCCGCTGAGAAAAGGAAAGCTTGACCCTCATTACCTGATCCGGATCATACCGGCGTAGGAAGGCTTCTGCGATTCCCTCAATCGGTACACCCCTTTGGGGTTTTGCTGGTTTCCCCTCCTTTCTGCTAAAAACAAAAGGAGGTCTTTTTATGTTCGAATGGTTTTTCACCCAAACCACCAACAGCTGGGACGAAATCGTGTATGTCCCCACCACGGCGGGGTACATCCTGCTAGGAGCCGTGTTGGTACTGCTTCTTATTCTGTACCTGTGCTTCCTGAAAAAGGAAGAAAAACGGCTTTCCACACTGCAAATCACGTTTTGCGCCCTATCGATGGCCCTTGCCATGGTCCTTTCGTTCGTCAAGTTCTTTTCCCTGCCCTTTGGCGGCAGCATTACGCTACTGAGCATGCTGTTTATTTGCCTGCCAGGGTATTGGTATGGCGTACGAGTAGGCATTACCGCCGGGGTAGCTTATGGCCTATTGCAGTTTGTCATTGAGCCTGTGTTCTATTCCCTGCCGCAAATGCTCATCGATTATCCGCTGGCTTTCGGTGCACTAGGCCTATGCGGGGCGTGCCACCGTTTGCGTTATGGGCTGCCCATCGGCTATCTCGTTGGTATCTTTGGTCGCTTCGTGTTTGCCGTACTTAGCGGTGTAGTCTTTTTCGGATCGTATGCACCCGAAGGCATGCCGGTGCTGCTGTACTCCATCATCTATAACGGCAGCTACATTGGGCTGGAAGGAGCCATCACCCTGATTCTGCTCCTGTTGCCGCCGGTACAAAAAGGTATGGATGCCGTAAAGAAAATGGCACATCGAACTGTGTGAATTCTATAGAAACAAAAGAACCTGCCACAAAAAAGTGGTGCACCTGTAAAATAAAAACCACTAGTGAACTAGTGGTTTTCTCAGACCCCAGAGGGGTTATTGCTTGCTGACCCCTGAAGGGGTTCTGAAGTTTGTCATCGCATCACTATCACAGGCAGCCGCCAGCAGGCGGCTGTTTGTTTTTGCCTTACTTTTCTCTGCTACCCGTGAACGGGTCAATGTACTCCTTCATGGAGATTTGGTCTTTTGTGTAATCCTCCTCCAATTGGTCCCGTATGTACTCCCGGATTAGCTTTTCATTCTTTCCTACCGTATCAACATAATATCCCCTACACCAGAAACTTCTGTTTCCATACTTATACTTTAGGTTTGCATGACGATCAAATATCATCAAGGCGCTTTTGCTCTTGAGTGTCCCTGTAAATTGTGATACACTCATGTATGGTGGAATGCTCACCAACATATGGATATGATCCGGGCACGCTTCCGCCTCTATTATCTCTACTTTCATTTCATTACACAGCTTTCGCATGATTTCTCCTATATCTTTGCGTAGGCTTCTGTATATGATTTTTCTTCTGTACTTTGGTGCGAATACGATATGGTACTCGCACCGATAGCTTGAGTGTGCTGTGTGCTTCACTTCATTCTTCACGTTAAAAACCTCCTTGTTACCTTTTGTGATGCGGTCGCCAAACCGTCACTATCGTAACATGGAGGTTTTTTATTTACCAAGGTTTTTTATCCACCCCTGGTAGAACCAGGGGTTTTCTCATGCCTAAAGGCGCCAATGAAAGTAGACACTCACAAAAGTGTGGGTGTCTACTTTTTTCGTGGTAAAATG
>CAJKJS010000406.1 GCA_905200265.1 uncultured Oscillospiraceae bacterium | reverse complement strand
ACCTCCGCCTTTTATGAGGCGGAGGTTTTTTATGTAGATCTACGCTTCTCCCTTCCCTTCTTTTCTCTTTGAAAGGTCGATCTGCCGCACACGCTGCCGGATCACTAGCAGGGAAGGCGGCGCTACACTCAAACTGCGCACCCCAATATCCAGCAGAAATTCCGTCAATTCCGGGTCAGCGGCTGCTTCGCCACACACATCCACCCAAATGCCCGCTTGCCGGGCACTGTCCACCGCAATCCGCACCATACGGCGCACGGCTTCATTGCCTGCCTGACAAAGAGCCCCCACTTTGGGATTGCCCCGGTCGGCCGCCATGACAAATTGGGTCAGATCATTGGTACCAATACTGAAGAAGTCCACTTCCCGGGCCAGCTCAGGGCTGAGCATCACAGATGCCGGTGTTTCAATCATAATGCCCAATTCATAATCGTCTGAATATGCTAAGCCTTCTTCCTGAAGTTCTCTGGCTGCTTCTGCAAGAAACCGGCGCACCGTATGGATTTCTTCCCCGGAAACCACCATGGGAATCAATATGCCCAGCTTTCCAAGCCGGGCCGCCCGTAGCAGGGCCCGCAATTGCGTCATCAAGATATCCCGGTGTTCCAAACAAAAACGAATCCCCCGACGGCCCATTACCGGATTTTCTTCCCGATCCATTTTGACATAAGGTACTTGCTTATCGGCCCCGATATCCAATAACCGGATTACGACCCGCTTCCCCTTCATCTGCTGCAAAACGGTACCATAGGCCGCCGCCTGTTGCTCTTCCGACGGCATTTGGTCACAATACATGAACAGGTATTCACTACGGAACAGACCAATTCCGTCTGCGCCATAGTCCAGCACTCCGGTTAAATCATTCGGGTGCCCAATATTGGCCATCAGTTCTACCGGCGTGCCATCCAGGGTAACAGTTTTGACGTCACTATATTGTTTCAATGCCTGCCGCTGAGCTTCATACTGACTTTGCAACTCGGCATAAGCGGTAATTTTCTCCTTTGGCGGGTCGGCCAAAATTTCTCCGGAAAACCCGTCGACAATCACAAACAGACCATCGCTCTGAGGTAAATCGGTCACCCCGGCCACCGCCGGAATGCCAAGAGAACGGGCCAATATCGCCGCATGGGAAATTTGTGACCCCTTGCGCAAAATCATGCCTCGCACCCGACTGGCATCAATATGCAGCGTTTCGCTGGGCAGAATATCATCAGCTGCCAAAATACAGGGTTCTTCCCACGCCGGGCTGGTTTCCCGACGGCTTTCGAGAGTACTAGACGACGCCAATTGCATTAAAACCTGCTGCTTGACATCCTGTACATCTGCTTCCCTTGCCCGCAGATATTCATCGTCCATTTCTTCAAATAAATGACGGTATTCGTCCGCTGTTTTTTCGATAGCGGATTCAGCCGTATACCCTTCTTCCAAAATGCGCCGCCGTACCCGGGTGAGCAAATCTTCGTCTTGCAGAAGGGCCAACTGAATTTTGAAAATACCCGCATAGTGCTCCCCCACTCGGGATAGTGCTTGCTGGTACAGTTCCATCATACGGGAACAGGCCTTCATCCGTGCCTGCAAAAAACGGGACCACTCCTGAGGGCGATTTTCTGTTTTTTGCAACGGAACATTCTCTTTTTGGCTGGACAGATACCGAACAGGACCAATGGCATACCCTTCCGATACCGCAATACCGCGATATACTTTCATAAATCGCCCTCCTTTCCCCGCCCAATGGAATGACAGGGGTTCCTTGTTACTTTGGCAGATTCTCTATAGTTCTATGATAGCATTCGGGGAAAAGAATGTCAATTTTTGTGCGATATCACAAAAAAATTTCATTTTTCTTTCTCAGACACAAAAAAAGAAGGCTTTTTTCGAAAGCCTTCTTTTTTTACTGTGTGCA
>CAJKJS010000405.1 GCA_905200265.1 uncultured Oscillospiraceae bacterium | reverse complement strand
AACAGGTGAGCTTTTTGCGGGGGATTGGCTGTGAATACATTCAGGGGTATTACTTATCACCGCCCATGCTACCAGAAGAGTATGAGGTGTTTGCTTCTCAGTATGTAGAACGGGAGGAACCCCAGGGGGAAGATTCCATTGATCGGGAAAACTTCTGGGTGAGCAATCCCCATTTGCACGATTTATTTACGGATGTGGAACAGCCGCTGGCTATTTATGAATACACCGGGGATGATGTGCAGGTTCTGCGTGTAAATAAGGCTTTTTCCAGGTCGTTTGGGTATCGCAAGGATGAAAAAGGCCGGGTGATTATTCGCGACATGATGGAACCGGAAGCATTAGGCCAGTTGTTATTTGCCTGTCGCTGCGCTTCCCAGCGCCGGGGGTCGGCGGAATGCGAATACCGCCGGTATAACCGGGATGGACAGGCCATATGGGTACACATCAATTTGCGGTATTTAAGCCAGGTGGGCAGCCGTATCATTTTGTTTGGGGTACTCACTGATATTTCGCTGCAAAAAGAACTGGAAGAAGAATTGTTCCGGTACCGCACGATGTTGCCAAAGGAAGAAGAGCGGCCGCGTATTATGCTGGTAGACTATTCCGACGGGGATAGGCGGGTATTGCGCAGCTTCCTAACGCCAGACTATGCCGTGTACGAAGTAAAAAACGGGGAAAAGGCGCTGGATATTTTACATAAGCAGCCAACCGATCTTATTTTACTCAGCGCAGTTATGAATGAGACAGGTGTGACCCATTTTTTACAAGCCAAAAAGCGAGATGCCCGTTTGGCGCCGATTCCGGTTATTGCCATTGTAAAAGAGCAGTCCCTAGAGGAACAGGGGTATTTGTTAGAGCAAGGGGTCAGCGATGTGCTGACTTTGCCGCTGCTCAGTGAAATTGTACGCAACCGGGTACAGAACTTGTTGCGCCCCCGGCAAACCTTCCAAGCCATGATGAAAAACTACGAAGAAATGCTGCGGGCTGCCCAGAGCGACAGTTTAACGGGACTGTTTACCCGGGCCACGGCGGAAGAAATGATGGCTCAGAATTTGCAGGAAAACGGCGGTTGTGGGGCCTTTTTTATGCTGGATCTCGATGATTTTAAAATAATCAATGATACACAGGGGCACCAGGCAGGAGACCGCGTGATGAAAAAATTTGCCGATGTGCTGCGGCGGTGTTTTCGAAAGAGCGATATTTTGGCACGATTTGGCGGCGACGAATTTGTCGTGTTTACGCCCAATGTGAATACACACCATTTGATTGAGGACCGGTGCCGGTATTTGATGCAGGAAGCTTCTACCTTAAAAGAAAGCGGCATAGCCGTTTCCTGTTCGGTGGGAATTTCATTGTGCCCGGAACATGGACGTACAGTGGAAGAACTGTACCGGTGTGCCGATAAGGCTTTATATCAGGCGAAGCGGCAGGGGAAAAACCGATTTGCTTTTTACGAAAAAAAGTAGGCAAATAAAAAAGCTGGATGCGAATGTGCATCCAGCTTTTTTGTTTTTATTCCATGGAAGCGATAACTTCCACTTCGCAAAGGACTCCCAGCGGCAAGTCTTTCACTGCCACACAACTGCGAGCCGGTTTGCCGGTAAAGTAGGCGCCATATACGGCGTTAAACGCAGCAAAATCACCCATATCAGCAAGGAAACAAGTCGTTTTTACCACATTGGTATAGGTGAGACCGGCTTCACGCAGGATTTCGCCAATATTTTTCATGACCTGTTCGGCCTGGCCGGTAATATCGGTCGCCAGGACTTTGCCTTCAGCGGGCACAATCGGGACCTGGCCGGACAAAAACAGAAGATTTCCGGCCTGTACCGCCTGGGAATAGGGACCAATGGCTGCGGGCGCCCGGTCGGTCGCAATCACTTTCAGCATAGCACAACACTCCTTTTT
>CAJKJS010000404.1 GCA_905200265.1 uncultured Oscillospiraceae bacterium | reverse complement strand
AAGGAAGGAAATGTACAATGAGCAGTTTGGTACCTTATGTAATCGAACAGACGGGACACGGCGAACGGTCTTATGATATTTTTTCCCGTCTGCTCAATGACCGGATCATTATGCTGACGGGCGAAGTGAACGACGCCATGGCCAGCGTGGTGGTAGCCCAGCTGTTGTATTTGGAAGGGCAAGATCCGGAAAAAGATATTAGTGTGTATATTAATAGCCCCGGTGGTTCGGTGACCTCCGGTTTGGCGATTTACGATACGATGCAGTACATTCGCTGCGATGTTTCCACCATTTGCATGGGGATGGCGGCCAGCATGGGCGCATTCCTGCTTTCGGCGGGCACCAAGGGCAAGCGCTTTGCACTGCCCAACAGCGACATCATGATCCATCAGCCCAGCGGCGGCGCCCAGGGGCAGGCGACGGATATCAACATCCACGCCCAGCATATCCTGGACATTAAAAAGCGTCTGAACGAAATTCTGGCGAAAAACACCGGGCAGCCGCTGGAAGTCATCCAGCGCGATACGGAGCGCGACAACTTTATGAGCGCACAGCAGGCCATGGAATACGGGCTGATCGACAAGGTGATTGAAAAAAGATAACCGGTAGGTGATAGTTGTGGCCAATACCAATGACGAAAAAGAGCTTTGCTGTTCCTTTTGCGGGAAACCGCAAAGCCAGGTACGCCGCCTGATTGCAGGCCCGGGCGTATTCATTTGCGACAGCTGCATTGAACTTTGCAGCTCCATTCTGGCCGATGAAAATCCTTCGGCGAACCGCTCTTCGGGGAAGAAAGAAAGTTCCATGGTTCTTCCCAAACCGCGGGAGATCAAAGCCATGCTGGATGAGTATGTCATCGGGCAGGACGAAGCCAAAGTGGCCCTTTCCGTGGCGGTGTATAACCACTATAAGCGCCTGTATTATGGCGACGAAGGGGTAGAAATTGGCAAGAGCAATATTTTAATGCTGGGTCCCACTGGTGTGGGCAAAACGCTGTTGGCTCAAACACTGGCCCGCATTCTGGATGTGCCGTTTGCCATTGCCGACGCCACAACCCTGACGGAAGCCGGGTACGTGGGAGAAGACGTAGAAAATATTTTGCTGCGTCTGATCCAGGCGGCCGATTTCGATGTGGAAAGTGCAGAACGGGGCATTATCTATGTGGATGAAATCGATAAGATTGCCCGCAAGAGTGAAAACCCGTCCATCACCCGCGATGTCAGTGGGGAAGGTGTGCAGCAGGCACTTTTGAAAATCCTGGAAGGCACGGTTGCCAATGTGCCGCCGCAGGGTGGGCGCAAACATCCTCAACAGGAATTCATTCAGATCAATACGAAAAATATCCTCTTTATCTGCGGGGGCGCCTTTGACGGACTGGAAAAGGTGATTAGCCGCCGGGAAGATTCGTCCGCGCTGGGTTTTGGCGCCGACGTAAAGAGCAAAAAAGAATTGGCCACCACGGCATGGGCCAAACAGGTCATTTCCCAGGACCTGGTGCGGTACGGGTTGATTCCCGAACTGGTTGGACGTTTGCCGGTCATTACAGCTTTGGATGGGCTGGATGAAAACGCGCTGGTCAGCATTCTGACGGAACCGAAAAACAGCCTGATGCAGCAGTACCGCAAACTGTTCCAGCTGGATCAGGTGGAATTGTGCTTTACCGATGATGCTCTGCATGCCATTGCCCGCAAAACGTTGGAACGTCACACGGGTGCCCGTGGGCTGCGGTCCATTATGGAAGGGCTTTTGCAGGATTTGATGTTCAACGTACCCAGTGAATACGAAATCGAGAAGGTTACGATCACAGGTGACACGGTGGAAAAGGGCGAGGCTCCCCTGTTGGAACGCAATGCGGACCGCAAACCGGTGAAAATCCGGGTAGGGGTTCAGAATAAGCGCGGGGCCTAATTCGGTATTCCCTAAAACCTCT
>CAJKJS010000403.1 GCA_905200265.1 uncultured Oscillospiraceae bacterium | reverse complement strand
TAAATAAAGTTATCTTACACCTTTTCCTTTCCCTTGTCAAAAAAATCCCCGGCACGATTTTTCACCGTACCGGGGATTTTCGGAAAGCGAAACGCTTATTCGCCCACCATCAGTTCACAGATTTTATTCGTATAGGCCACCGGGTCTTCCACAGGGAAGCCTTCGATCAGCATGGCCTGGGTGTATAAAAGCTGGGTATATTCCTTCACTTTGGCCTTATCGCCCTCATACAGCGACTGCAAGCGGCGGAAAATCGGGTGGTTCACGTTGATTTCCAGCACCCGCTGGGCCGTTACTTTTTCGTTGCCGGGCATGGCATTGAGCACTTTTTCCATTTCCAGCGTCACGGCGCCTTCGGTGGAGATACACACCGGGTGGCTCTTCAGGCGCTGGGACAGCACCACGGCTTTAACTTTGCCGTCGAGGGAGTCTTTCATAAAGGTGAGCAGTTCCTTGTTTTCTTCCACCTTCTGCTCGGTTTCCTTCTTTTCTTCTTCGGTGCCCAAATCAAGATCATCGGACGAAATGTTCTTGAAGGTCTTTTCCTGGTAGCTACCCAGCATACGCAGGGCAAATTCGTCCACGTTTTCCGTCAGGTACAAAATTTCGTACCCCTTGTCCCGCAGCAGTTCCGTCTGGGGCAGCTGCTGGATATGGGTGAGGGAATCGCCGCAGGCATAGTAGATATCCTTCTGGTCTTCCTTCATGCGGCTGACATATTCGCCCAGGGTCGTGAGCTTGTCTTCGTGGGACGAAACGAACATGAGCAGATCCTGCAGCAGTTCTTTTTTGGCGCCGTAATCCGCATACACGCCAAATTTCAGCTGCAAGCCAAAGTTCTTATAGAACGTTTCGTACTTTTCCCGGTCGTTTTGCAGCATGGAGGAAAGTTCGCTTTTAATCTTCTTTTCCAGCCGGCCTTCAATCAGTTTCAGCTGGCGGTCATGCTGGAGCATTTCGCGGGAAATATTTAAGGAAAGATCCTGGGAATCCACCACGCCCTTTACAAAGCTGAAACAGTCGGGCAGCAGGTCGGGGCATTTTTCCATAATCAGCACACCGCTGGCATACAGCTGCAAGCCCTTTTCAAAATCCCGGGAATAGTAATCCATGGGGGCCTGGGACGGGATGAACAGCAGCGCGTCATAGGTGGCGGTGCCTTCGGTGCTGGTGCGGATCACTTTCAGCGGAGCCTGCCAATCCATGAACTTTTCGCGGTAGAAGTTATCGTATTCTTCGTCGGTGACTTCATTTTTCTTTTTATGCCACAGCGGCACCATGCTGTTGAGGGTTTCCATCTCGTCGACGGTTTCCCATTCCGGTTCTTTCCCGTCTTTGCCGGTGCCGTCCTTCAGGCGGCTCTTGTGCATCATCATGCGGATGGGGTAGCGAATGTAATCGCTGTATTTCTTCACCAGACTCTGCAGCCGGTACTGATCGAGATACTCGCTGAACTTTTCGTCTTCGGTATCGTCTTTCATGTGCAGGATAATGGTGGTGCCGTGGCCGTCCTCTTTGTTGCAGGCGGTAATGCTGTAGCCTTCGGCCCCTTTGGAGTGCCAGCAATAGGCTTCTTCGCTGCCATAGGCGCGGCTCTTGACCGTCACGTCGTCACTGACCATGAACGCGGAATAGAAGCCCACGCCGAACTGACCAATGATATCGATATCTTCCTGTTTTTCGTTTTCGTTTTTAAATTTCAGCGAACCGCTGTTGGCAATCACACCCAGGTTATTTTCCAGTTCTTCTTTCGTCATGCCGCAGCCGTTATCGGTAATCGTCAGGGTGCGGGCGTCTTTATCCGCCTGTAGCGTAATGGCAAAATCACTGCGGTTCAGGCCCGTATCACCGCCCTGCAAGGCATGGTAATACAGTTTATCAATGGCGTCGCTGGCGTTGCTGATCAATTCCCGCAGGAAAATTTCGTGGTGGG
>CAJKJS010000402.1 GCA_905200265.1 uncultured Oscillospiraceae bacterium | reverse complement strand
GGTATTGGTATTTCCATGGCCGCCAACAAAGTGAAGGGCATTCGGGCAGCGGTATGCACCAACGAATACTGTGCCGAAATGACCCGCCGCCACAATGATTCCAATATTCTGGCCATGGGAGGCCGGGTTATCGATGAAGAAACGGCTGTGAAACTGGCCGATATCTTTTTGCATACTCCGTTTGAAGGCGGCCGCCATGCGCGGCGCATTGCACAAATTACCGCACTGGAAAACGGGGAAGCACTGGAATAAGTGATTTGTTTATCGAAAAGGGAGGAACACAAAACATGCCGTACAGTGAAAATGTTTTTGTTATGGATCATCCGCTGATTAAGCATAAGCTTACCTATCTGCGGGATAAACACACGGGTTCGAAAGAATTCCGGCAGCTGGTCAGTGAAATTGCCACGTTGGAATGCTACGAAGCGACCCGCGACCTGCCCCTGATGGAAACCCAGGTGGAAACCCCGGTGGGACCGGCGAAAACCGAAGTAATCGCCGGGCGGAAACTGGCCTTTGTGCCGATCCTGCGTGCGGGTCTCGGTATGGTGGATGGGGTACTCAGCCTGGTGCCGGCGGCGAAAGTCGGCCACATTGGCCTGTACCGTGATCCCCAAACCCTGGCTCCGGTGGAATATTACAGCAAACTGCCTGTGGATATCCAGGAACGCGATGTGATTCTGCTCGATCCTATGCTGGCCACCGGTGGTTCGGCCATTGACGCGGTGACGATTCTGAAGAAGAGTAATCCGAAGTCGATTAAATTCGTATGCATTATCGCCGCTCCGGAAGGCATTGAAGCCTTTACGAAAGCGCATCCCGATATCCCCGTGATCTGCGCTGCGGTGGATGACCATTTGAATGAACACGGGTACATTGTGCCTGGGCTGGGGGATGCCGGCGACCGGATTTTTGGCACGCTGTAAAAAACGGCGTTGACTTTCCGATTTCTTTGTGCTACTCTTAATTCAATAGAAAAAAGCGATGAAGGGAACAAGTAGTTTGACCGTACGGTTGTACCAGAGAGAAGACGGGCTATTTTAAAAAATGGCAGGGTGCAAGTCTTCCGCCGGTGGTCAGGGAAGCAATCCCGGAGCTGTGGCCCCAACGGTACCGGAAAATGGTATCCAGTAGGCGTCAACGGGTTCCTCCCGTTAAAGGGGAGCCGTATCTTTGCGGTACTGGCAGAGTGCGAAGGAATTTTCCTTCGAACACAGGTGGTAACACGGGTTTTGTCTCGCCCTGTGAACAGTTTTTGGCTGTTCACAGGGCGTTTTTTTATTCGCCATCCGCTTCTGCTGCCGGCCACAATGAACCTTACCTGTAGAAAGGAAGAAGTTTTATGAGAACATTTAGCAAATCATCAAAACTCGATCATGTGTGCTACGACATCCGCGGCCCGATTATGGAAGAAGCCGACCGGATGAGCCAGGCCGGCGAAACGATTTTGAAACTGAACATTGGCAACCCGGCTCCGTTTGGGTTCCGGGCGCCACAGCCCGTAGTAGAGGCCATGGCCCGGCAACTGACGGAAACCGAAGGGTATTCCGATTCCAAAGGGCTCCTGGCGGCACGGGAAGCGATTGTGGAATATGAAAGCAGCAAGGGGATTGCCGGGTTAACGGTAGACGACGTGTACACCGGGAATGGGGTCAGCGAACTGATTACCCTGACCATGCAGGGGCTGCTGGATAACGGCGATGAAGTGTTGGTACCGGCTCCGGATTACCCGCTGTGGACGGCATCGGTTACGTTGGCGGGCGGAACGGCCGTACATTACCGGTGTGATGAACAGGCTAACTGGTACCCCGATATCGAGGATATGCGGCGGAAAGTGACGCCCCGCACCAAAGGCATTGTTATCATCAACCCGAATAACCCCACAGGGGCGTTGTATCCGGAAGAAGTGTTGGAGCAGATTGTGCAGATTGCCCGGGAAA
>CAJKJS010000401.1 GCA_905200265.1 uncultured Oscillospiraceae bacterium | reverse complement strand
CTGAGCATATAGCACCGGATCCCCTGTAGCCAACCGCACCATAAACTGAATGGTGAACGAAAGCACCAGAACCGCCAAAATGGTTACCACCGCACCCAAAGCCGGTAGTACTTTCCGATAGCTCTTATTTTGCCCCAGACGCATGGCATATTGGTCGGAAAGAGAACCCATTACCCAGTCCCGGGCTACCGGAACCCAGGCAAGACCGGGATAATGGATGCCGCGGCGTTTTGCCAAGGTATAAAGCCCTGCACTTTCGAAAATGTAAAAGATCAGTCCGACAACCAGCGAAGCTATCAGGGCACCGCCCAATGCCACATTAACGCTGGCATCACCCAACGAATAACTGTAAGTATAATCGCTCATGGATAAACCTCCTCTTTATTTCTTACAGAAAAATCATACCGGAAAATGTGAAAAAAAGCAATCCGTTTTCAGGTATCCAGCAATTTTTTTCGGCTCCAGCGACCGCTTTTATACCGCCATACAAACAAAATGAGCCGGAATAGCCAGTCGATGAACATGCCGACATAAAGTCCGACCACGCCCATTCCCATAGGCACAGCCAACACATAGCCGCCCCCCAGCCGGAATAACCACATGGTCGCGATCGCTACCACCATGGTAAACGTGACATCACCGGAAGCCCGCAAGGCATTGGGCAAGGTAAAGGCCAGGGGCCAAATTACCATAGCCGCTGACCCATACAGGATCACCAGCGTATGAGCCAGTTCGGTCGTTTCATTTGACAGGCCGTACAGGGACAAAAGCGGATACCCCAATAGCATAATGACCGCATCCACACACCATACAAACAGGTATGTCCACCGCATGAGCTGCCGGGTATAGGCTTTGGCTTCCTCCACGCGCCCGGCGCCCATACACTGCCCAATAACGGTGATCATGGCAAATCCCATGGCGGAACCGGGGATGAGCATCAGTCCGCTGATACTGTTGCATACGGCGTTCGCTGCAATGGATACCGTACCGAAGGTGGACACAATGCTGGCCACCAGCAATTTGCCCACCTGGAACATGCCGTTTTCACAGCTATTGGGTATCCCTACCCGCAAAATAGCACGGATCATCCCCATATTTAGAGTAAATCCCCGCACATACCGGTCAACATAGGCGGGTAAATCGCGATTCGAGAGCATTTTTAGGATGATCACCGCCCCAATGATGCGGGCAATTAACGTAGCCAGTGCCGCCCCCAATACGCCCCAACCGCACAGGAAAATAAACACCGCATTGAGAGCAATGTTGATGACATTCATAATCAGGGAATTGATCATGGAAATTTTGGAATTTCCCATAGCGCGGAACAAGGCCGCCCCAGCATTGTACAAGGCCAAAAACGGGTAACTGATGACAGATAGCAGAAAATAGGTAAGAGCCGCATCGTATACATCCTGAGTGATTTGTCCAAACACCGTACCAATCAGCGGTTCGCTAAAACACAAACATAGCACCATCACCCCTACGGATAATAGTGCCGTAGCGTAAACCAGCTGGCGGGCGCTTTGGCTGGCCATTTTGTTTTCCCGTCGTCCTAAATACTGGGCAGCGACTACTGAACCACCTGTAGCCAGTGCGGAAAAAACGGCGATCAACAGCTGGTTAATGCTATCGACCAGCGAAATTCCGGAAACCGCTGCTTCCCCACAGGATGATACCATTATGGTATCGGCCATGCCAATAGTCAGGGCCAGCGCCTGTTCAATGATGAGCGGAATAATCAGCTTTTTTAAATCTCGTTTTGAAAACACAGGCATCCTCCCTCTCTCTGTCTCTTTTTATTATACGCGGTTTGTCAACTTTCTGCACGATCTTTTCTTTTTCGCACCACAAATAAAAATGGCACGGTCTTTTTAGACCGTGCCATTTTTCAGTTTCAGATCAGACGGATCAATAGATGTTTCTTCTTTCCCGCAGCAACTTGCCGCCGT
>CAJKJS010000400.1 GCA_905200265.1 uncultured Oscillospiraceae bacterium | reverse complement strand
AAAAAGAAAGGGTGGTTTTTTTATACGGGCCGCTTCGCACCGGCCGGTTTTGCCAGAATGAGCGACACCTCTCTGCCTTCTTCCGGTTCAATCCATGTTTCTTCCATGGCATAGGGGAAAAACCATTCCTGGCCTTTCTTAAGGTCGTACCGCTTGCCGCCGCAGCACAGCGTACCGCTTCCCTCCAGCACAATGGCGATCTGGGCCGTTTCCGGCCGCCACAAGGTTACGCGGTTTCGCGCCTGAAGGCGGGTAAACGAAAAATACGATGTTTGCTTTGGCCCTATTATTTCGTACTCTTCGCCCCAATCGCCCTGCCGCAAACAAGTGGGGCGTACCTGATGGCGGCGCAGGTTTTCCTCCCATCCGGCGCCATCATAGTCATAGCAACCCAGCAGCCGCTGTTTATGCGCTTCTTCTTCCTCTTCCGAAGCTCCTTTCGGCAGTTTCTCCCATCCCACCGTAATGTCCGACGGTTCCTGCACCTCCACCATAAAGCACCCGCATCCTACGGCATGGGGTAAACCCGCCGCAATAAAAAAGGTATCCCCCGGCTTGACTGGCACTTTGTGGCAGCACTGCTCCATGGCGCGTACATCGCCGCGGTCGTACGCTTCTTCAAAAATTTGACGGGTCACGCCCTCCCGGAATCCCAGCAGTACATACGGGGGTTCCTTGCTATCGCCTCGGGTAGACAGAATATACCAGCTTTCTTCCTTTCCAAAATCACTGTGGAAATGCTCTTTCGCGTAGGTCCGACTGGGGTGGCATTGCAGCCCTAACTGCTCTTTGGCATCTAGTAACTTTACCAGCACCCCTAATTTGCTGCCAAACTGCTTTGTATGTTCCGGCCCCAACAGGCCCTCGGGGTTACTCTGCAACGCTTCAAACAAATACATGGCTTCCCCATCTGGCGACAGACACTGAGCACATCCATCGTAGGGGTCGCCTGTTTTGTCCGCTTGGAACGTAGCGGTATCCGATCCCACCCAGGCCTCCGGCCGGCCGTCATCCATGGCCGGCGCAATACCCCGGAACCGGTCGATTTCCCGACCACCCGGATAGCGAACAATTTTGTTTGGTACCAGCCGCCATGGCTGCTTTTCCCATTCCTTTTTCACATGGCTCCCTCCCTTGCGGGTGTTTTTCTTCATTATAGGAAGGCCTTTCGGTCCTGCATAGTCCTAAAACTATCCAAAAAAGCGAGCCAGGTTTCGGCATAGAAGGTCATTACGTGTTCGCCCCGGTACGTACATAAAATTCTTCCCCGGTATCCAGGCACAGACACCCCAGCGCCTCCCCGAACACAGCGCCGCAGTCGACAGCTATGTGTCCGTTTTTCCGGTAAATCCGCCCCGTATAAGCGGGGTCAATAAGGCCTGTGGGGGTGTGGCCCGACACAAAATACCGGTCGGGAAAATACGGCTGATTATATTCGATTTCCCCCAGCAAAAAGTCCATCAGTGTACAAGTATCCAGCTGCTGTATTTTTTGCGGGTCCGGCCCGGTATGGGCGAAAAAGTAGCGCCGGTTTCCTACGGTGATGTCGTCATACACCGGCAGCGATTGCAAAAAACACAGCACCCGGGCTTTTTCCTCCCGATGGAGCTTCTTATACCCCCGCCATGTGGTGTCTCCGCCGTCAGCTAGCCACATGCGGCACATCTCTCCCATCTGCTCGGCAAAGGTGGAATCCACTTTCATGCCCAAATGCCGCAGCATCAGCCATGCCGTGTGGTCATGGTTGCCCCGCAGGACGGTCACATTGTGTCGCTCCATCATATCCAGCAGCAATTTCATGCCATCCGGCCCCCGGTCCACCGTATCCCCCAGGATATATAAGGTATCATCCATACTAAAGTGGATTTTTTCTAACATACTCCGGTACGCCTCATAGCATCCGTGTAAATCGGACATCACATACGTCATCGTGTTTCCCTCCTTTTTCCACCATCCCCACGATATGGGGGTTCCCTGCACT
>CAJKJS010000399.1 GCA_905200265.1 uncultured Oscillospiraceae bacterium | reverse complement strand
CTGTCCCCCCACCTATGACCGGGTGCGCCGGGATATTGAGCAGCTGGAACAGCTGGCCAGAGAACTGGAAGAAGAAGGCATTACCCTTACCTACCACAACCATGCGCAGGATTTTCAGGTGCGTTTTCGGGGCCAGACCTGTTTTGACTGGATGCTTTCGGAAACGGAAAAACTCAAAATTTTGCTGGATGTGGGGTGGGCTCACTATGCCGGGGTGGACCCCTGTTTGCTGATACGCCAGCTTGGAAACCGTGTGGCGGCCTTACATGTTAACGATTACCGCCTGAAACCGGATGGCACTTCATGCAGCCCTGTTTTTACGGCGGTTGGATGCGGAACGGTACCACTTAATGAGGTGCTGCAAACAGCGGCACAAGTAGGGGTGGAATGGGCTGTGGCTGAACAGGATGAAATGGATCACCTGCCGCCTGTGCAGGCTTTGACTGCTGCTTACTTAAATATGAAAGAAACCGGGTTTGTTCAATAAAGCAGGATCCGGTTAAAAGATAGGAGACCGTACTTTTTATACGAAAGGATGAAGAAACATGAAACGCGGAGTACAACTGTATACCGTGCGCGATTACCTGGAAAATCCCAAACAGGTGGAAGAATCGCTGCGCAAAATTAAAGCGATTGGCTACGATTCCGTACAGGGATGGGCGGCCGGTGGACTCACAGCAAAAGAATATATCGAGCTGTGTGGGGAAATCGGCCTTGCGAACTGTTCGTCGGGCGGCGAGTATGAAGAGATGCTGCATAGTCCGGCGGCGGTGGACGCAGCCATTGAACAGGCGAAAATTTTTGGCGTAACGGATATCTCCATTGGTACCCTGCCAAAAGAGCTGCGGGAAAGCGAAGAAGGCTACCATACCTTTGCCGCGGGCGTTAATCAGATCGCCGCGCAGCTGAAATCCGAAGGGATGCGCCTGCTCTATCACCCCCACGCGCTGGAAAGCTATTCCCTGGGAGGCGGAAAAAAGGGGCTGGATATTCTCATTGAAGAAACCGATCCCGATGGGCTGCATTTTGCGCTGGATACCCACTGGCTGCAATCGGCCGGGCTGAATCCCCCGGATCAGATTCGCCGGGTAAAGGGCCGCATGCACATTGTTCATTATAAGGACTATAAGATTATCGGCGGCGCTGTGAAAATTGAAGATGTGGTAAAGATGTTCGGCGAAGTGGGCGAAGGCAACCTGGATTGGCCGGCTATTATTCAGGCCAGCCGGGATATTGGGGTGGAATATGCCATTGTGGAACAGGATATTTGCCCCGGCGATCCGTTTGCCAGCCTGCAAAAGAGCTTTGACAATTTGGTGAAGTTTGGCGTGTAAAGCCCCTGAATTAGAAAGGAGAAACACCATGGGTGAATTCAGAAGAATCAAAGCAGCGCTGATCGGTAGCGGTGCGATCAGTGAAAAATACCTGACCAATATTACGCAGAAATTCCATGTGATCGATATGGTGGGCTGTTCGGACCTGATCCCTGAGCGTTCCGCACACCGGGCCGAGCAGTTCGGCATTCGGCAGATGACCAACGAAGAAATTCTCAGCGACCCCACCATTGAAATCGTAGTCAATACCACATACCCTCTGTCTCACTATGAAGTGACCAAAGCTGCGCTGTTGGCCGGTAAGCATGTGTATACCGAAAAAATGCTGGCGGTTACCTTGGAAGAGGGAATTGAACTTTGCGAGCTGGCCAAAGAAAAGGGCCTACAGCTCACCACGGCGCCCGATACATTCCTGGGCGGCGGCTGGCAGACAGCCCGCCACATGATCGATACGGGCCTGATTGGTACCCCCATTGGGGCACTGGGCGTGTGCATTCGTTCGTACCAGGACCACGGCGACACCTATCGGGAACCGAAGAGCTTTATTTTTGGCGGCGGCGGTGGTATTCCGTTTGATATGGGTGGGTATTACCTGCACAATATGATTAACCTGCTGGGCGGGATTCGCCGGGTGACCGGATTTATCCAGACCC
>CAJKJS010000398.1 GCA_905200265.1 uncultured Oscillospiraceae bacterium | reverse complement strand
TAAGCGACTGTAATACTATACCATGGGGAACCAGATTTGTCTAGCGTTATTCCCGATTTTTCATAAGGAATTTCCCGAATCTTTTTGCGCTTCTCATCCCATAAAAAACGGCGGGGGCTTTCTCCCCCGCCTGTTTTCTATCCGTTTTCTTATCCGCCGGTTACAGCAGGCAGTCTACCTGCACAGCACCGTCTTTTGCGGAAACCGCAATGCCTGTAACGGTTTCACCCGCATGCTCCACCAGCAAAGACGCGATTTTGTCTTCCACATCCCGCCGGATGGTATTGCGCAAATCCCGCGCTCCGCTCTTTCCGCCAAAGGCCTTTTCAGCCAGCACTTTAACGGCTTCGTCATCAAACGTAAAGCGAATACCCTTTTCTTCCAACGCGGGGGTGTATTCCTCCAGCATCAGCCGGGCAATGGCCACAAAGTTTTCTTTCGTTAGGGAATGGAACACCAGAATTTCATCCACGCGGCTGAGGAATTCCGGCCGCAGAAAATCTTGCAGCGCACGGCGCATCTTGTCCCCATCGGCCTGCTGCTGGGTACGGTTAAATCCCAGCGCCGCCGCATTCTGTGCACTGCCAGCGTTGCTGGTCATCACAATGACCGTATTGGTGAAATCCACCGTGCGGCCCTGGGCGTCGGTAATGCGGCCTTCGTCCAGAATCTGCAAAAGGATGTTCATGACATCCGGGTGGGCTTTTTCGATTTCATCGAACAGCAGCACGCTGTACGGACGACGACGTACTTTTTCCGTAACCTGACCCGCTTCATCATACCCCACATACCCGGGAGGCGAACCAATAATTCGCGAGACCGAGTGCTTTTCCATGAATTCCGACATATCCAGGCGGATCAGAGTTTCGGGGGAATCAAACAGTTCCTGGGACAATACTTTCACCAGTTCCGTTTTGCCCACACCGGTAGGACCCACAAAGATAAACGAAGCCGGACGGCGGCGCGGGCTAATCTGAACCCGGCTGCGACGGATAGCGGCGGCCAGAGCCTTAACCGCTTCTTCCTGTCCGATAATGTGGCGACCGAGTTTTTCTTCCAGATCGCCCAGCTTTTTCAGCTCGCTTTCCTGTACGCGGGACGAAGGAATGCCCGTCCACAGTTCAATGACTTTCGCCAGGTCCTGTTCTTCCACTTTGGCCTGATGAGTCAGCGGTTCTAGTTCCGCTTCTTCTTTTTCCAACTTGGCGATTTCCCACCGCAGGGACGCCAGCTTTTCATAATCGGGCTCTTTTTCGCTGTCCGCTGTCAAGGCACTTTCTTCCTGGCGCAGTTCCTGCAACCGATGGGAGGCCGTATCATACGCCAGCAAATCCCGGTTGCGCAGCGAAGCACAGGCACAAGCTTCATCCAGCAGGTCGATAGCCTTGTCCGGCAAGAAACGGTCGGTAATATACCGCTCCGCCAGCACAGCCGCCCGGCGGATGAGCCGGTCTTCTACCGTAACCCGGTGGAATTTTTCGTAATAGGGGCGAATCCCGGTGAGGATTTCCACCGTTTCGGAAATAGAGGGCTCGCCGACCTTTACAGGCTGGAACCGGCGTTCCAGCGCCGCATCCTTTTCGATATACTTGCGGTATTCGGTAAATGTGGTAGCACCAATCACCTGGATTTCACCACGGGACAGGGCCGGTTTCAAAATATTCGCGGCGTTCATGGAACCTTCCGCATCGCCGGTGCCCACCAGGTTGTGTACTTCGTCAATAAACAGAATAATATTGCCTTCGCTCTTGACTTCTTCAATCAGCCCTTTAATACGGCTCTCAAACTGGCCACGGAACTGGGTACCGGCCACCAAAGCCGTCAAATCCAGCAGTTGTACTTCTTTGTCCATCAAACGACCGGGTACATCTCCGGATGCAATCCGCTGGGCCAACCCTTCGGCAATGGCCGTTTTACCCACACCGGGTTCCCCAATCAGGCAGGGATTATTTTTTTGCCGGCGGGACAGAATCTGTACCACCCGGCT
>CAJKJS010000397.1 GCA_905200265.1 uncultured Oscillospiraceae bacterium | reverse complement strand
CTGTACACCAATCTCATCGATAAGCCCGACACTGCTGGCCTGCACTTGATAGCACAGGTCCACCCATTCCCATGCTTGCAGGGAAACGATTTCCCCTTTATACAGGCGGTCTTCGTGTTTTTCGTGGGCATACAAAGCCACTCGTACCGGCATCGTGTTGTCGGGCGCCATCACGCTGGCATGAATCGTCTGCCCCGGATAAAAAATGGGAGAGAACGACGGATCATACCGGGTATCGTGAAAATCGGCGGGTACCATGTACGTTTTGCGGTACAGCTGCAAATCATCGCCAGCCATCATGGGTTTGACAACGGCTTTTAACGACCGCTGCCCCGTACGGGCGGCTTCGGTGGTATTGACCAGGTAGATTTCGGCTGTCTGGTTGCCTTTTCCCGACGGAATGCTGCGGGCACAAATCGAGTGGGTGGAACCCGGATATTCGAAGTGGCAGGAGTCCTTGCGTTCCCGGAAAATGCGGTCCATGGGTGCAGGGGGCGTTTCGCCGGCAATGCGATAGGCAAGGTCGGCAATATAGCTGGCACCGTAGGGTACATCCATGATATTCATGCTGCCCATAACGCCGGAGCAGGCCAGGAAATCGTGAATGGGAGCGCGCCACTTATCAAAATCAATCCCGTCAAGGCCCACTAGTACGCCCATAATGGTGCCCACGTTGGCAGCATTACAGTCGGTATCCCAGCCGCACATATTGGCAATGCACACGGTTTTACCAAAATCGCCTTCGCCATACAGCAGCGACAGAATAATGACCCCGGCATTCGGGATAATATGGCAGTTGCCGGGGTACCGGTCATAACCAAAATTGTCATGCAGGAACTGGTAGCAATCACGGAAATGGCTGCCGGGGTGGGTATCGGCATATTCCATCACGGCCCGCACTACCCGGGTGTACTCGCAATCCGCCGGGATATACGTCAATGCTTTTTCCAGCAAACGGCGTATATCTTTTTCGATAAATGCGAGGCTAATGCACACAGCAATGAAAATACCGCCATAAATCCCGTTGCCGTCGTGGGTTACACTGGCTGCAATTTTGGCATAATGGGCCGCCTGTTCCGGGTTGCCCGGGGAGACCAGACCCCAGGTATCAATAAAAATCTGTCCGCCAATTTGTTCCGCTACAGTTGCGCCATTTTGGGCAATCGAACCGCTGCGGGGCGCCGGAATACCGTGGCGCAGGTTCAGGTAGGCCGTGTGTTCCGTGGAAACACCGTACCCGCCCCACCAGAAGAAACCGTGCTCATAGGGGGCGTAATTGAGCAGTGCTTCGCCAACGTCCTGCGGCGTAATGGCAAACCCGTTTTTGCTGTCTTCCAGAGCATGCAGATAAAACAGTGGGCCATTGGTGTCGTCATCGGCCGCGAAATCCCGGTAATCCACCGGGTATTTCCACAAATCGCCATACACTTTCTGAATCTGCTCCGCTGTCCAGCTTTCGTCAGGAGCTCCCAACCGCACCCCAATGATCTTGCCCAGCCAACCGGCATAGACATCATGGAGGTAATTTTCGGGGATTCTCATAAAAGTTGTCTCCTCTCTACTACTGCCGGCAAAGTGCCGGCATACTTTGTGCTATGATTATACCATAGCTTTTCCCACACTGCTATACGGGGAAAGAAAAATAAAAAACTCTCTGAAAAAGACAACATGGTCTTTTTCAGAGAGCGACGGATTCATGATTTAACCAAACCAATTATGCCACAATTGTTCCCACCAGGGAGCTTCCTCCAGAGGAACTTCTTCACCGTTGACCGTATGGCTTGTCAGGTTTCCTTCATTATCATAGGTAAAGGTTTCCGGTTTTTCTCCAAAGGTTTCGTAAAACAGGGAGCCATCAGCCTGGCGCACCGTACGGCTTATCTTTTCCCCGGACTGTTCGTCGTATTCTGTGACAGTTTCTACCCCATCGGGAGAAGTTTCGGTTTCCTTCTTCACAATCCCCCAGCGGCTATATTCTTTCACTACTT
>CAJKJS010000396.1 GCA_905200265.1 uncultured Oscillospiraceae bacterium | reverse complement strand
CTTTGTGGAACCAAGAAAGAGGTTGTGGGTTTATGTTTTTGTATGTGAAAAAATCCGGTTCCCTTTTTAAAAGAAACCGGATTTTGAAAATAGATTATAGTTTAGTGCCGCTCCAGGCCATCTGATCATAAAAAACAGCCGTGTGTTCGAAGGTCTTTAAGTAGGAAGCCGGTAAATCCCGATGAGGTTCTTCCGTTAGCAGCCGGTGTAAAATGGTGTGTTTGTGAGCGCCGCTTACCAGCAATACGGTTCGTTTTGCTTTTTTCATATCGGAAAGACCTATGGTTATCCCACCCCACAACGGTGCTTTCTCTCCGTGAAAATACTTTTGTCCCACCTGTTTGGTGATACCATCCAGTTGCGATATATGTACCGAAAGAGTTGGATCAGTGCCGGGTTCATTCAAGGCCAGGTGTCCGTTCATGCCCATGCCTAAAACCAGATAATCCAGCGCGCCCCGTCTTGTGAGGACGGCTTTCATCCGTTCACATTCTTTTGTAAGGTCGTCGGCTCTCCCATTAAACAGGCGCACGTTTTCGGGCAAAAACCCTGACGGGCGCAGAAAATGCCGCTGTAAAAAGTTGCCGCAACTGTCTTTATCCGTATCATTCATGCCTGCCCATTCGTCCATGGCGGTAAAGCGGCACTTTGTAAAATCCAGATGCCCCGTTTCTTTTTCTTTTATCAATATCTGGAATAGGGGTAAAGATGTGTCCCCGGCGGCTATGCAAAGGTGCATCGCAGGATTTTTCATCAGACAGTCCCGAATTTCATCGGCCACCTGGCGGGCTGCCAGTTCTGCCGTAGCAAAAAGGCGGCTTTCCATAGAGTCTCTTCCTTTCTTTAAGTACCTTAAATTTATACTCAGTGTAGGAGGATTTTAGTTGTTTGTCAACGGATAGAAAGGAATTCGGCAAAACGCCCACAGAATGCCGGATAGATTGGGCATAAAATCAAATTTTTGGCAAAGGGTTGACAGGGGCAAAGGGAGTATGTATATTCAATAATTAATAAGATTAAAAATAAAGGGGGCGGTTGTGTGAGTTTTTCCACGGCACTCTATGCGGCGGCGGATATCGGCGGAACCAAGATCTATGGTGGTTTAGTGCGGGCCGACGGTACCGAAGTGGCGGGCCAGGCCTTTTCTACCCCATTGGGGGACGGTGGCGGAGAAAAAGCCGTGCAAATGCTTTTACAAGTTTGGCGACATCTGGCGCACAAAAAGGGGATTGCCTGGGAGAGAGTGCAGGGGTTCGGGTTAGCGGTGGCCGGGCCGGTAGACATCCAGCGCCAAACGGTGGAAAACCCCTATACCTTGCCTGGCTGGGAACATTTTCCCCTGGGAGCTCGCTTACAGCAGGAAGGGAAACGGCCGGCTGTACTGGATAACGACGCGAACGGTGCGCTGTTGGGAGAAATTGCCCTGCGAAAATGGCAAAACAAACGGGTTCTTATGCTTACCTTTGGTACGGGGATTGGCGCTGCTTTTTACGATGGTAACGGGCTTTACCGTGCGGAAGGAGCCTACCACCCTGAAATGGGCCACATTTTAGTGGCTGGTGGGGAAGGGGAGGAACCCTGCTATTGCGGACAAAAGGGCTGCTTTGAGAACCTGTGCAGTGGTACGGCACTAAACCGCCGGGCCCGCCGGTATGGATTTTCGGATTTTGACGAAGCCGCCGGATTAACGAAGGAAAATCCGCAAGCCGCCGCATTTCTGCAAACGGTGGAGCAGGAAATGTCTGCCGGGCTGTGGAGCCTGTGTACCGTATTCCGGCCCCAAATTGTGCTAGGCGGAGGCGGTGTGATGGCCCGGCATTTCCCGGTGCTACAGCGCGCCGCCAACCGTATACCCCAAAACCGGGATTTTACCGGCCCTGTACAGGTGCAGCCGGCTTCCCCCGGAGGAAAAGCTCCGCTCATTGGAGCGGCCATGTTCATTCACAGAAAACTTTCCGGAAAGGATGGAGACAGTTTATGACGTACGGA
>CAJKJS010000395.1 GCA_905200265.1 uncultured Oscillospiraceae bacterium | reverse complement strand
ATTTATCTTGTTCAGTGGATGAAGGGCCGGTATTTTTGCACACTGTATGATGCGGTGAAAGCGATGCTGCCGTTAGGGCTGCATATGCGATTGCAGCAAAGTTATGCGTTGACACAACAAGGTGCCCAGTGCGTTCCAGATGAGCTCTCTGCTGAACAGCGTCGCATTTGGCAAAAACTCCATGATGCCGGAAAACCGGTGGAACAGGGTGCCTTTTTGCGTAGTATGGGACTAACGGCCGATTCATTCGACCTAAAGTATCTGCTAGAGCAGGGGTTGGTGGAAAAAAAGGACCAAGCGCATCGTCGGGTGGCCGATGCTACCCGGAAAATGGTTCGCTGGCAGCCGTTGCCGCCAAAAGTCCGCTTAACGCCGCGACAACAGAGTGTGTACGACATGCTGGAAAAAGTGGGCGCGATTTACGGAAAGGAACTGTGCTATTTTACAGGGGCAGGACCTTCTGTGGTGGATGGGCTGGTAAAAAAAGGAGCCGCTTCCTATTTTGAAGAAGAGGTTTTCCGTACGCCACACCATACACCCGATGAGCAAGTGCCATCCTACACCTTAACGCTGGAACAGCGGCAGGCCTTTCTCGGACTGCAACAGGCGTATCAGGAGCAAAAAGGAAGCACCGCGCTGTTGTATGGTATTACCGGCAGCGGAAAGACCCTGGTTTTTCTGGAGCTGATTCGCTCTGTTTTGCAGGAAAACAAGGGTGTGATCGTAATGGTGCCGGAAATTGCCCTCACACCTCAGATGATCGGCCGTTTTCGTTCTTCTTTTGGGGATCAAGTAGCGGTGTTTCACAGTGCTCTGTCCGATGGGGAAAGATTGGACGAATGGAAACGGGTCAGCCGCGGTCTGGCACGAGTGGTAGTGGGAACCCGGTCGGCTGTATTTGCTCCTTTACAGCATATTGGGCTGATTTTGCTGGATGAAGAACAGGAGTCTTCGTATAAATCCGAGCAGTCACCGCGTTATCATGCGCGGGAAGTTGCGCAGTTCCGCTGTGCGTACCATAAGGCCTTATGTGTATTGTCCTCGGCTACACCGTGTGTGGAAACCTATTACCGGGCTCAAACGGGCTTATACCGCTTTTTTACACTGCAAGAGCGGTATGGAACGGCCACATTACCAAAAGTAACGCTGGTGGATATGAATCAGGAAACCCAAAAGGGGAATCGAACCGGATTCAGCCAGGTGCTGCAAGAAAAATTGCAGGAAAATCTACAGGCGGGCCGTCAGTCCATTTTATTGCTCAACCGGCGGGGGTATCATACGTTTGCCGCTTGTACGCATTGCGGAGAAGTGGTTACGTGCCCTCATTGTAGCATATCGATGACATATCACAGTGCCAATCACCGGCTGGTCTGTCATTACTGCGGTACGTCGATTCCTTTCACGAACCGATGCCGTCATTGCGGCGAAAATGATGTTCGTTTTTCCGGGGCAGGCACGCAGCGTGGCGAAGAAGAATTGCAGGCGCTGTTTCCCGAGGCTCGTGTGCTTCGCCTAGATACCGATACCACTATGGCCAAAGACACGCTGCAAAAAAAGCTGGCAGCGTTTGCCCGGCAGGAATACGACATGATGATTGGTACGCAAATGGTAGCCAAAGGGCTGGATTTTCCCAATGTTACGCTGGTTGGCGTGCTCAATGCGGACCAAACACTATATAGCGATGATTTTCGCAGCAGTGAGCGGGCGTTTGATTTATTGACGCAGGTGGTAGGGCGTTCTGGCCGGGGAAAATGGAGCGGTGCGGCTATCATTCAAACATATACGCCGGAAAACCCACTGTTTGCCCTGGCAGCCAGGCAGGACTATCCCGCTTTTTATCAAAAAGAAGTAGCCATGCGACGGGCCATGTTATATCCGCCCTTTTCTGATTTACTTGTGTTTGTTTTTGTAGGCGAACAGGAAGAAAAGGTACGGCAGGCCAGTCATTACTTTTCGCATCTTTTGCAAGAAAAAGCAGCGGGAGAATACCC
>CAJKJS010000394.1 GCA_905200265.1 uncultured Oscillospiraceae bacterium | reverse complement strand
AGCTGGAAAAACCACACTGATTAAAAAACTCATTAAAGAAGCTTATGCCGGGCAAAAGCTGGTACTCATTGAAAATGAATTTGGCGAAATTGGCATTGACGGCAGCTTTTTGCAGGAAGCCGGTATCAATATCACCGAGATGAACTCCGGGTGCATCTGCTGCAGCTTGGTGGGGGATTTTGCCAAGGCGCTGCACCAGGTACTGGAACAATTTGCCCCTGATCGCATTTTGATTGAACCTTCCGGCGTAGGCAAGCTCAGCGACGTGATCCGCGCCGTGCAGAACGCCGAAACCGCGGGGGCGCAGCTCAACGGATTTACCACTGTGGCCGATGCGAAAAAGTGCAAAATGTATATGAAGAACTTTGGCGAGTTCTATAACGATCAGGTGTCCCATGCCAGCACCATCATCCTGAGCCGTACTGACGGTATGAGCGAAGAAAAGCTGGCGGCGGTTACAGAGATGTTGCGGGAAAAGAACCCCACCGCTACGTTGATTACGACCCCGTGGGATCAGCTGACCGGGGATCAGATTTTGTCGGCTATGGAGCGGAAAGATACGTTGCAGCTTGAAATGGAACAGCTCATGAAAGAAGAGCATGACCATCACCACGAGCACGAGCATGAGCATCATCATCATGATCACGACCACGGTGAAGATTGCACCTGTGGCTGCCATGACCACGATCATGACCATGAACACGAACATCATCATGATCACGATCACGATGAAAACTGCACCTGCGGCTGTCATGACCACGACCATCATCACCATCATCATCATGCCGACGATGTATTCACCAGTTGGGGCAAAGAAACCACCCGCACGTACACGAAAGATGAAATCCAAGGCGCTCTGGCTGCTCTGGACGATGCGGCTCGCTGTGGGACCGTGCTGCGTGCGAAGGGAATTGTGGCCGGTGAAAACGGCGAATGGATTCACTTTGACTATGTGCCCGAAGAAAGCAGTGTGCGCACGGGTTCGGCCGGAATTACGGGCCGGCTGTGTGTAATCGGCGCCGGGCTGCACGAAGACGAACTGCTGCGGCTGTTCCGTCTGGCAGAATAAGGGGGAAAACCGATGGAAACAATTCCGGTTTATCTGTTTGTAGGCTTTCTGGAAGCGGGCAAAACCCGGTTTATCCAGGAAACCATGGAGGACACCCGCTTTCACAAAGGGGAAAAGACTCTGATTCTTCTGTGCGAGGAAGGGGAAGAGGAGCTCGACCCCACCAAGTACACCGGCGGCCATGTCACTATTGAGACCCTTGACGATGAAGAAGATCTCACCCGGGAAAAACTCGAGAGCCTTCACAAAAAGTATGGCTTTGAACGGGTGGTGCTGGAGTATAACGGCATGTGGCCCATGGCACGGCTTATGGAGCAAATGCCCGAAAACTGGCAGATCTACCAGTGCATGATGATGGCCGATGCCAACACGTTCCTCACGTACAACCAGAACATGCGCGGGCTGATGGTGGATAAATTGCAGCTGTGTGAGCTATGCGTGCTCAACCGCGCCAGTGACAGCGTGGATAAGGAAGCCATTCACAAAGTCATCCGCGGTGTCAGCCGCCGCACGGATATTGCCTATGAATATCCGAATGGCGACGTGGAGTATGACGAAACGGAAGACCCGCTGCCGTTTGATTTGGATGCTCCGATTATCGAAATTCAGGATCGCGACTTTGCACTGTGGTATCGCGATGCCAGCGAAGAGCCGAAAAAGTACCAGGGCAAAACCGTGCAATTTACCGGTATGGTATGCAAATCGAAAAAACTGCCCAAGGGCACGTTTATCCCCGGCCGCTTTGTCATGACCTGCTGCGTGCAGGACATCACCTTTATGGGCTTTTTGTGCCAATACCCGCCGTGCGAAGGATTGGAACAGCGCAGCTGGATTCGCGTGACGGCCCGCATTGATGTGAAGTTTAGTTCCATCTACCGTGGTCGCGGCCCCATTTTGCAGGCCATCCGCATTGAACCCGGCC
>CAJKJS010000393.1 GCA_905200265.1 uncultured Oscillospiraceae bacterium | reverse complement strand
CCGTCCGGCTCGATACAGACAGCAACGTATCCGTTTGCCCTATGATGCACCGCCATTGTCCTGCGGGCTTTCTTTGTCAAAGAACTAGAAAAGGCATCGTATGGAAAGGGGAACAGCACACGATGCCTACGTTGAATCAGGTCAAGTCAAAATCAAGGATAGCAATTATCAGTTTTGCTTCCAGACGATTGCGCAGTTCTTCATCAACTTGCAGACGAGGATAGCCGTCAGAGCCATAGCTCGTCCGAGTTGACAGTGCAGCAATGTAGCTGGAATAATGCCGGACTACCCGGCTCACTGCTTCGGCGTCTCCTGCAACAGCGGCAGCGATTATCGGGTAAGGAAGCAGCGATGCCCGTGTGTGCGCAGATTTAGTCATCCGCTTCACCTCCCATCAGCTTTTTCAGCAGCCGATAGGCTTTATACCTGCGAGTATTGACCGTTCTTCTGGCCATGCCCATGCACTTTGCTATCTGTTCGTCTGTCATCCATAGAAACCAGTGCATCATAAAAATTTTCCGGTCTTTTGGTGACAGCCGTAGAAGTGCTGTGGCCAATCGGTCGTTCTCGATTAGCACAACAGCATTTCCCACGGGAAAAGCCGTATACTCCCATGAGTAACGATCGTAAACTGCAAGCTGGGCCACATCTGCCTCGGACAGTTCTTCCAAAGATGCAAAACGTTTTTGATGACGGCTGATCTGCCGATAGCCGTTACATGCCTCGCATTTCAACACCTTTTTGCAGTAGCTGTCAAAGGCGTGCTGCTTGTGTTCGTAGTAGCGGTTTGGTTTCAAGTTTTCACCTCCCCTCGTGCTGGGAGGCAGCTCTTTTCTTCCCCTTTCGCTCACTACTCGTTCACCAACGGGTTCATTTGGCTGATTTTTAAGATTGGTATGAAAATTTTTCCTGCCGTTCATAGAATTGTTCCTTTCGTTCTGTTCGGGTTTATAGGCCGGAGCAAAACGAGGCGGAGAACGGCATCCGATACCCAATCGTAGGTTGTCAAAATGCGGGGCTTTATCGGATGTGAATTGAAGTATATAAAAAGCGAGCCACAACTCACTTCTATGAGTATGGCTCGCCCCTACGTTATTTGAATATTTTTTTAATTGGTGTTAGGGCTTTTCGAGTGGGCGGTAAGCCCCATTTTATTTTGCGCTCCTTTATTTTGATACTCTTATCCATATAGCTCTTTGCTTCAAATTATGAGCTATAACTCACATAATGTGAGTTGTATGGTTATTTATATGAGCGATAGCACACCCTACAATGAGGTAGAGGTGATGTATAGTGAACAATCCTCTTGACTTGTTTGCATGGAAAGTGCGGTCAGAACGTAAGCGGCAGCATTTGACACAGAGAAAATTGGCTGAACGGCTCAATATGAACGCCCGTACAATCATAGATTTGGAAACCTGCCAGAGTAACCCCAAATTTGAAACGGTGGCTCTTGTCGCCAAAGAGTTAAATATCAGCGTGGATGCTGCCATTTTTCCAGACATGGTAAATCAGACGGTTTCAAAAACAGTTGTAGACTTCTTTGCCGGGAAAAGTGAGGCGGAAATTGAAAAATATATTGCGCTTTGCAAACAGGCGGAAGCATTTCAAAAAGACGAATAACGCGGCCAGGTTCGATGTGCCCGGCCGCGTTACTGTTTTACCCGTTTGCTATGCGGGCGGATCATTCCTTTTTGGTTTTATAGGCATCGCGCAGACGCTCGAAGGACTCCTGGCTGATGACATGCTCCATCCGGAAGGGCGTCCTTTTCCGTCGTTACCGGGTCTACGCCGGCCTCGATCAGCCGGTCGGTAAAGAAGCAGTGCTTTTCGAAGATCTGCTCCGCCACTTTCCGGCCCGCATCGGTCAGATGCAGGAAATAGTCGCTGTCCATTGTCAGGAAGCCCCCTTCACGCAGGGTCGTCATCGCATGGTACACGCTGGGCTTTGAAACCTCCACGTACCGAGCAACATCCACGAAACGCACCAT
>CAJKJS010000392.1 GCA_905200265.1 uncultured Oscillospiraceae bacterium | reverse complement strand
AACGCGTCGGGGGGTTGTTTTTTCCTACACCAAATGGATCTTCTTTCCCGTATTAGGCATAATGATATTTTTTCCGTTTTTGGATCATAAACCCAGCCGTAACAAGCACGGCCAGCATTTCGGCCGCTACAATGGAAAGCCATATGCCGTCCAGTTGCCAAATCAACAGGAATGTAAGAACCAGTATTACTTGAAACACCAGAATACGAAGAAAAGAAATAAAAGCAGACACCAATCCATCATTTAAGGCCGTGAAAAACGATGAGCCAAAAACCGCAAACCCGGAAAACAAGAAGGAAAAAGAATAAATCGAAAAAGCGCGCAATGTAATGGCCAGTAGCTCTGGGTCGTAACCGACAAATAACACCGACAACGGCTGGGCAAGAAGCAAGGCCGAAACACACATGGCTACTGCACAAACAGCCAGAATGGCCAGGCTTTTTCGAAACAGACCTTTTAGTTCCACATGATTCTTTGCGCCATCATGATAACTGATCACCGGGGCTGTTCCAACCGAATACCCCAGAAATACGGCCTGAAAGACCAGGTTCACATACATCAGCACCCCATAAGCCGCTACTCCGTCCTCCCCTGCATACGTTAACAACTGCATGTTATACAGCATGCTGACGATCGATGCCGAAATGTTGGACATAAGCTCGGAGGAACCATTGGTACAGGTTTTTAGCAGCGCTTTGCCGTCAAACTTGGGTTTTGTCAGCTTTAAGAGGCTGCTATTGGCGCGGCCAAAATAGAGTAAAGGAAGAATCCCGCCAACCCCTTGGCTCAACGCCGTTGCCGCCGCAGCTCCTTCCACTCCCCAGGAAAAAACAGCAACAAAAACAGCATCCAGCACTACATTTGTTAGACCTGCCGCTACCGTTACGTACAAACCCAATTTGGGCTTTTGCGCCGTTGCAAACAAACACTGAAATTCGTACTGCAAAATAAACGCAGGAATGGCAATCAATATAATACGCCCATACGCCACGCTATCCTCCAGCATCTGACCCTGGGCGCCTAGCGCCGACGCAATGGGGCGAAGAAAGCTGAGTCCCAATACAGCAAGCCCTACCCCACAGAGGACAGATACCAGCACTAACATAGAAAAAAGCTGGTTGGCTTTTTCCTTTTTTCCTTCTCCCATGGTTTTCGCAATCAAGGCCCCGCCACCGGTACCAAACATAAATCCTACGCACCCCAGTATCATGAGGAATGGCATAATAAAGTTCACCGCTGCAAAGGATGTTTTGCCCACATAGTTGGACACAAAAAAGCCATCTACCACACCATAAATCGATGTAAACACTAACATAATAATAGAAGGCAGCGTAAACCGCAGTAGCCTTGATAAATTAAAGTGATCCGATAACTGTATCATACTTTTCTCCTAAATCAAACGCACATAGAAAGGCCGGTCGCCGGTGTTTCTCCTTTTCTTTCCGGCTAAAACCGCCATTTCCTTTTGTCTCCTTTTCTTAAAGTGTTTTGTCCACACACTCTTTCAAATCCACCAAAAAACGTTCGGTCAATTCCAGGTACGTCTGCACATCCTCCTTTGGCCACGATGATAGAATGCTGTTTTCCATATCAATGAGTCGTCGTGCTGTCTTTTGAGCGAAAATCTCTCCTTTCTCTGTCAAGCAAACCTTCTTTGACTTTCCACCCACCAATTCCAACGTTACCATTTCTTTTGCTTCCAAATTGCGGATGGCGGAATGCACAGTCTGCTTGCTCAGTCCCGTTTGTTTGCAAATATCATGAAGCAAACAACTGCTCCCCACATTGCATATCGTATATAAAATTTTCGAAACGCTGTCCGACATGCCAAGTTTGAGGGATGCCTCATGATACACAGCGTCAATTTCACCAACTAAGTGATTGTATCGCTTTAAACTGCTTAAACTACTTTTTTCCATAACGCCCTCCTTAATTGTCCGATTTCGTACCAAGCCAGGATAGTCCTATTTCGTACTAAAGTCAACCCTTCCCACGCC
>CAJKJS010000391.1 GCA_905200265.1 uncultured Oscillospiraceae bacterium | reverse complement strand
AGCAGCATGAAGCAGATCCCGGTCATAAAAAGAAGATGCCCCCAACCGTATGAATGGTATTCTGGTGGAAAACGACCATGTTCTTACCCACATGGACCACACGTACGAAGAAAACGGCAAGGGAACTTTTATCCCTGTTTCTAAATTAAAAAATGGATCATTTGCCAAAACCAGCCGGATTATCAGCGAAAGCGGGCTGCGTATGGCCCTGGCGTATACGAAAAGCCGGGTGGAAAAGATGGCCCAGGAACTGGGGGAGGGGAATATTCAGCCGGACCCGCTGCTCATTCGTGAAAACGGTTGTGCGTATTGTCCTTATTATGCGGTATGCGAAAAGGAGTTTGGCCGCTTGGAACCGGAAAAACCAAAAATGTCCAAAGAAGGTGTCTTACAACTGATGGCCGAAGAGATGGAAGGAGGTTCGTCCCATGGCAACACAATGGACGCCGGCCCAGAAACTGGCGATTGACAGCCGCGATGGTACGCTATTAGTTTCCGCGGCCGCGGGCAGCGGCAAAACGGCGGTACTGGTGCAGCGTATGATCGACCGGATTACCGACCCCGATCATCCCGGCAGCATTGACCGCATTCTGATGGTCACGTTTTCGCGGAAAGCAGCCGGGGAAATGCGCACCCGTGTGCATAAAGCCCTTTCCGATCTTTTGCTGCAGGACCCGGGCAATACTCAGTTAAAAAAGCAGCTGCTTTTGTTGCAGCAGGCCAAAATCAGCACGGTACATAGCTTTTGTGCCGAACTGGTACGGGAGTTTTCCTACAAACTGCCGGGCTCAAACGATTTTCGTATTGGCGACGAAAACGAACTGGCGCTTTTGCGAGCCGATGCCATGGATCAGCTTTTGGAAGAAAACTATGCTGAAAGCAGCGAAGACTTTCTGCGCTTTGCCGATCTTTTCAGTACCGACCGCAGTGATTCCTTGATGGAAAAGGTCATTTTTCAGGTTAACGACTTTGTCTCTTCCCATCCTTTTCCCGAAGTGTGGATGGAAGAGATGATCGATATGTATAACTCCGATGTACCCGCCGGCGAAACCGTATGGGGGCAAAAAGCCATGCAGCAGGCGGTGGACATGGCGGCCTTTTACCGCGACAGCATTCCGCTGTGGATTTCTCTTTTACAGGAAGAACCCGATGTATGGAACGCGTATGCGGAACCGCTGTTATCGCTGCAGGACCAGCTAAAGCGTATGCCTCAGCAAGTGGGGAACGCCCAGTGGCGGGAGTTTTGGGAACAGACAGGGCAGTGCTTGCTGGGACGCCCCAAAGTCTTCCGGGGCAAACTGGCGGAAAAATACCCCACAGATCATCCCTTGCGGGTGATGATGAAAGACTTGTTTGACGAAATGAAGGCAGACTTTCAAAAAATTGCCGCTTCCAATTTGGAAAAGGAAAGTGAAGACGCTTATTGCGTACCGGAAGAACAGATCAAACGGGAAATCAGCGGCAGCGCGCGGATTGTGCGGGAGATTTTCCGGTTAGTTACCCGGTATCGGGTGCTGTTTGCCAATCGCAAACAGGAACAAAAATTAGCCGATTATGACGACTTGGAACATTGGGCGCTGCAAGTTCTGTGTGAAAAGGGGGAAGATGGTTCCTTCCGCCGGACGCAGGCAGCTCAGATGGTTTCGTCCCGTTTTGACGAAGTGATGGTGGATGAATACCAGGATACAAACGAAACCCAGGATACGATTTTCCGGGCGGTATCCAGGGAGGAAAAAAATCTCTTTTTCGTAGGGGATGTGAAACAGAGTATCTATAGTTTTCGCCAGGCCATGCCGCAGATCTTTATTCGTTACCGCAAAACTTTTCAGACGGTGCAACAGGCCCCTGCGGTTTACCCCGGCTGTGTGGTGCTGGATCGCAATTTCCGGTCCCGCCAGACGGTGACTGATTTTTCGAACTTTGTCTTTTCCCAGATTATGAGCGAATCGGTGGGAGACGTGGCTTATGAGGGGCAGGAAAAACTGGTGTGTGGGTCCA
>CAJKJS010000390.1 GCA_905200265.1 uncultured Oscillospiraceae bacterium | reverse complement strand
GAGATTCCGTTTTCTTGCCGGATGGTATCCATTTTTGCATTGCGGCCTGTTAACAGCTTGTGGGTATATGCCTGATGGCCTACATCCCACACCAGCTTGTCTTTTGGCAAATCCAGCACTCGATGCAGGGCAACAGTGAGCTCCACTGCACCCAAGTTCGAAGCCAGATGTCCGCCGTTTTGACCCACAATATGGATAATCCGTTGCCGGATCTCTTCACAAAGTGTTTCCAATTCGGCCCCGCTTAACTTTTTTAAGTCCTGCGGCGCGTGAATGGAATCCAGAATTTGTCCCATACGAACGTACGCTCTCCCTAATGTGAAGGCACCGCCAATGGTTACTCGGTCAGACCGTTTTGCCATTTGGCAGCATTCACAGTATTTTTCATCAACATGGCAATGGTCATCGGGCCCACGCCGCCGGGTACCGGTGTCCGATACGAAGCTACCTTTTCGGCCGCTTGTTCATCGACATCACCGCACAGTTTTCCGTTTTCATCGCGGTCCATGCCCACATCAATCACGACAGCACCCGGTTTTATCATATCCTCTGTAACAAAACGCGGTTTTCCCACGGCTGCCACCAAAATGTCAGCGCGCCGTGTAATCTCTGCTAAATTCTTCGTGTGGCTGTGGCATAGTGTAACAGTACCATTACGGTGCAACAGCAACATCGCCATGGGTTTTCCCACAATGTCGCTGCGTCCCAGAACCACACATTCTTTGCCATCCACTGAAATGCCAGTCCGATCCAACATTTCCATAATGCCCGCGGGCGTGCACGGCACAAACTGATAATCACCGATCATTACATGTCCCACATTCACCGCATGGAAAGCATCCACATCCTTCTGCGGCGCAATGGATGCCACCACGGCTTTTTCGTCTAACCCTTTAGGCAAAGGCGATTGCACCAAAATGCCGTGGATATCGGCCCGTTCATTTAATTCTTGCACCAGCGCTACCAGTTCTTCCTGGCTGGTGGACGCCGGCAGAGCAAATTCTTCCGAATGAATGCCCACTTCGGCACATGCCTTCTTTTTATTGTTTACATAAATTCGGGAGGCCGGATCGTCTCCCACAATGATGACCGCAAGGCCCGGGCAAATCCCCCGGGCCTGCAGATCCAGCGTCTGCTGGCGCACTTGAGCGCGCACCTGCGCCGCTATGGCTTTTCCATCAATCCGAATCGCCAACTTCTTTTCCTCCTGATTCACCAGCCACTAGGTTACTCTCCGTCGGATTCTTCTTCCGACTCGTCTTTTTCGGTTTCTTCCGTGGCTTCTCCTACATCTTCTTCCGCCAGCTCTTCTATATCCTCTTTGCTGGGCTGTTCATCTGCCAGCGCGTCGCTTTCGTCATCTTCCACATCCATGTCGCCGAAAATCGTGCTGGGACCTTCCATAATCTTTTCTTCTTCCTGAATTCTTTCTTCCTCAATAATATCAAAAATATTATTCAGTTCCATCATCTTTCTGGAACCACAACCCGTCAATTTCGTCCGCTTGCGGAAAACAACCAGCAGAATGATCCCCGCCAGCACCGAAGCCAGTGCGACCACCTGAGAAACACGCAGATTCAGGATCGGCGTCATCAGGCTATCCGTACGCAGTCCTTCAATGACAAAGCGGCCGGCACCATACCAAATCATGTAGCACAAAGCGATCTGTCCGTCATACCGGCGTGCTTTGCGGGTTAAGGCATGCAGCAGAATAAAGCCGATCAGGCACCACATGGATTCGTAGAAGAAGCAGGGATGCGCAGCGCCCCCCACGACTTCCTGGGTGTTGGAACTGAGCATACGCCACGGCAAATCGGTGGCGGTACCAAACGCTTCCTGATTGACAAAATTCCCCCAACGGCCAATCGCCTGTCCAAGCAAGAAGGCCGGCCCAATCACGTCCAAAATGGGCAAAAGCGGCATTTTATGAATTTTTGCCATCACAAGGCCGCCGGCTACACCGCCGATCAGTCCGCCGTAAAAGCCCAAACCGCCTTCTGA
>CAJKJS010000389.1 GCA_905200265.1 uncultured Oscillospiraceae bacterium | reverse complement strand
CATTCTTCCCAAAATGTTACTTTTTCATACAGACGGTGTGAAAGAAAGAGTCCTGTAAGTCCCGACGTCAGCAGGATCAACACACATCCGATGATTTTCATACAGATCCTCCTTTCGGAAAATGCCTTCGATTTTTCCCCGGGCCGAGCCACTCTTTAAAAAGGCTACATGCTGGAACACACCGGTTTGCAAAAGCCGCCGGCACAGTGGCCGGGACATAAAATCCTGACGACTAAATGCATGAACACTGCCAATGATGCCGGCACCGGCGAATCCCCCTTTTTGCACCGCGGCAATTTCATCTTCATTGCCCAGTTCATCGCAAATAATGTACTCCGGCGCCATGACCCGCAGGGCAATTTCCATACCCTGCGCTTTGGGATATCCACTGAAAATGTCGCATCCATACCCCAGCGAAAAGCCCGGTTCCCCTGATCGTACAGCCGCCAGTTCCCCCCGCTCATCCAGTAATGCCACCTGATGGCAGCCGCTTTCCCCCGATAGGCGGCATGCAAGGTCCCGCAGCAGTGTCGTTTTGCCGCTACCGGGTGGCCCGGCAAGCAAGAGTCCTCTTCTGAAATCGCCCCGCAAAAGCGAAAAAAGGCTGGCCGCACATCCCGTTACAGGCCGCGCAACGCGAAGATTGATTCCAATAATATCTCGCACACCGGTCAGCTGGCCTGCCTGGTACACGGCTGTACCGCAAATCCCCGCCCGGTGTCCTCCAGGCAATGGCAAAAATCCGTTTACAATTTCTTTTTCATGGGCGTAAACAGATTCGGCACACAGAGAACGAAACATTTCTTGCATGTCCCGTCGGGTGGGTCGAATAGTTTTTGATACCGGGCATCTGGTACAGACCCCGTCTTTCTGTGGAAACCATAGGCCCTGCGCTCCGCGCAGCATCACAGGCTCGCTGGTACGCAATCGGATTTCTTCGGTTTGTTTTTTTATGTCCTCTGGTAAAGCCCGAAACCAGCTGGCAGCTGTCCCTATATGGGACACTGCTTGATCAAACACAGACACATTTTCCATTCTTTTCCTCTCCTTTCCCTTTATGTATATGGACAAGAACGCCGGTACATGCCTACGGCCTGTCTTAAGAATAGGACGTAAGCACAAAAAAATTTGTTGAGTTTTTGTTGACTTTCATTCCGACAAAAACTATCATGAAAAGGAATGAAAAATAGGAGGAGGCATTTTTCATGAAAACCCTTCTGGTAGGGGAACCCATGCAGTTGTTCATGGCTGACGAACCTGGTCAATTAAAAGATATCCAGCATTTTTCCGTTTCGGTAGCCGGTGCGGAACTAAATGTGGCCATTGGTTTACAGCGCCTGGGGCACAACGTTGCGTATTATACTCATCTGGGAAACGACCCGTTCGGGGATCATATTTGGGACCATATGCAGCAAAGCGGCATTGATACATCGCTTATTCGGGAAGACGAAACACGGAAAACCGGGTTCATGCTGAAGAGTAAAACTCACCAGGGTGATCCGTCTATTTTCTATTTCCGCAGCGGGTCGGCTGCTTCGGCTATCGGTCCGGACGATATCGAATCGCTGGATGTAAGCGGCTGTACTTCTTTACATATGACGGGGATTTTCCCTGCTTTGTCCCCTTCCACGGCTCAGGCGGCTCGTCTGCTCATGAAAAAAGCCCGGGCAGAAGGGTTATTCATTTCTTTTGACCCAAATTTGCGCCCGTCCCTGTGGCCATCGGAAGAGACCATGCGAGCAACGATCAATGAACTGGCCTTTATGGCCGATCTGGTGCTGCCAGGTATTGGGGAAGGCGAAATTCTAACCGGCAGCCGGGACCCCAGCAAAATCGCCGCCTTTTACCGGGAAAATGGCGTCAAAACGGTAATTATTAAAACCGGCAAATACGGAGCCTTTGGGGAAAACGGACGCGAAACCATCCAGGTCCCCACTTATCAGGAAGATCGGTTTGTCGACACCGTAGGAGCCGGAGATGGCTTTGCAGCTGGGGTGCTTTCGGCC
>CAJKJS010000388.1 GCA_905200265.1 uncultured Oscillospiraceae bacterium | reverse complement strand
CTGCTGATCGTTGGGGTGCTGCTGGCCTTTGCCAATGCACACTACATGTTCCTGATGGGCGCTTTTGGGCTGCAGGCGCTGTTCCAGCTGATCTATCTGATCAAAGCACTGGCAAGCTACGGCCACTATCTGTCCAGCAGTGCGCTGATCGGCCTGATCGTGTACGGCCTGCTCACGTGGGGCTGCTTTACGAAGCTGACGGTTTCCAAGTAAATCGCGCTCCCAATTCTTGTATTTGATTGTGGTATAATTCTGAAAGGAAGAGGTGTTTTCCATGGCATGGGCTGATTTTACCAAAAAACTTTCCCAAACCACTCAGGATGCTTCGGATAAAATGAAAAAAATGGCGGAAATTTCCCGCCTGAACAACGAAATCAATTCGGCTGAAGACCGCATCCGCGGCATCTGCAACGAAGTGGGTGCCTATGTTGTCAACAACAACCTGTATACCGAGGATAAAATGATTGCCGACGCTCACGAGCGCATTCGTGCCATCCGTGAACAGACGGCGGCCAACCAGGCAAAAGTGTACGAACTCAAAGGCATGGTGCCCTGCAAAAAGTGCGGCAACATGGTCAGTACATCCAGCCGTTTCTGCGATAAGTGCGGCGCTCCGGTGGAAGTACCCACCCCTGTATCTCAGCCCCAGGCGCCCGCCGGCCCTGTTTGCGTAAACTGCGGCGCCCCCCTGGAACCCGGCGCCATGTTCTGCGGCAATTGCGGCACGCGTCAGCCGGCCCCGCAGGCAGCGGCTCCCCAGCCCGCCCCGGCTCCCGCGCCCCAGCCCGCCCCGGCTCCCGTGGTGGAAGAACCGGCGGCTCCTGTGACGGAACCCACCGCCGGTGGTGTGTGCGTTTGCTGTGGGTCTCCCCTGGAACCCGGTGCTCCGTTCTGCGGCGTGTGCGGTATGCGTCAGGATGCAGCGCCTGCGGCCGCTCCGGTGGAACCGGAACAGCCCGTTGCCTCCGAAATGCCGGTGGAACCCGAGATGCCTGTCGTGCCGGAAGAACCCGTCGTACCGGAAGCTCCCGTAGCGACGGAAGAACCCGCTGCAACGGCGGCTGTTTGCCCGTGCTGTGGGGCTCCGCTGGAACCCGGCGCTCCGTTCTGCGGCAACTGCGGGATGAAAGTGCAGTAAAAACCCATTTTCATGGAAAAGAAAAAGGACCTTCCCAAAAGGGAAAGGTCCTTTTTTGTTGGCTCTTGATCGGTTTTAAAGGCCGGTGCCGGGCGGTTTTACATAGGGAAAACGAACTTACTTCCTAACGTTACAGGAAAAAGAAAAAGGGGACGGCGCATACCACCGCGGCGGCCGCTCCTAACAGTACATCATGGGGCCAGTGCATCCCGCACACCACCCGGCTCAGGCCGATGAGCACCGCCACTACGGTAAACGGCAATCCCCAAAGGATGCCAAACTGCCAAAAAGCCAGGGCGATCACAAACGCGGCGGCCGTGTGGCGGCTGGGGGTACTTTTGCCCTTGCCCGGGCGGTAGGGACACAGGGGCTCAAAGTGCAGCACGTCGTACGGGCGCGGACGATTCAGCGCCCGCCGTACCACGGTGACAATCCCAAAGCACAGCGCACAGGGAAGCATAAAAAGCGTAAGGGCCCGCCACCGGGCGGTCAGGAGCAAAAATAGGCTCATCAGGCAAAATCCGCCGGCCGTGACAAACGGTAACCATTTCGCTGCCAGACGCACCGCCGTGTGCAGCTTCGGCCGCCGGCGGATGGGCGCCATCAGGCGCTCGTATCTCTCTTTTGTCACAGCGAAAAATCCTCCGGGTCATAGTCCCGTAGCCGCGGGGTGCCTTTCGGGGTGCGCCGCAGCGGGTCATAGGCAAAATGGCGGCATCCGGCGCCGTCGGGGTTCTTTTCTTTTAAAAGCGTGCAGGTGCCGCTTTCTTCTTCATAATGGGTGCATACGGTACAATCCGGGTCAATCCGGTTGCCAAAAAGGGCTTCTTTTTTGCGGCGAAACATGAAAAAGACCTCTCTTTTTTGAAATTGTCTTTTATCATA
>CAJKJS010000387.1 GCA_905200265.1 uncultured Oscillospiraceae bacterium | reverse complement strand
GGAAAAAACCGCGCTTTTTTTGAAAAAATCTCTTGCGTATGGAAAGGCGCTGTGCTATAATAGCCAAGATAACGCACGCCAGTGGGATGGGCGATGGGTGCCCCCTTTTCGGAAAAAAGAGGGTGGATTTGTCAGCGAACCCCACGGCGGAGGCAAACCATAAGGAGGAACAAACAAATGGCAGTCGTATCGATGAAACAGCTGCTGGAGGCCGGCGTACACTTCGGCCACCAGACCAGAAGATGGAACCCGAAGATGGCTTCGTACATCTTCACCGAAAGAAACGGGATCTACATTATTGACCTGCAGAAGACCGTTCGTAAACTGGAAGAAGCTTATAACTTTGTGCGTGACCTGAGCATGGAAGGCAAGTCCGTCCTGTTCGTAGGCACGAAGAAGCAGGCTCAGGAATCCGTGAAGGAAGAAGCCGTGCGCGCTGGCGCTTATTATGTCAACGCTCGTTGGCTGGGCGGCATGCTCACCAACTTCCGCACCATCCGTCACCGCATTGATCGCCTGAAGCAGCTGCGCACCATGGAAGAAGACGGCACGTTTGATCTGCTGCCCAAAAAAGAAGTGGTGAAGCTGAACCTGGAAATCGAAAAGCTCGAAAAATTCCTGGGCGGCATTAAAGAAATGAAGCAGCTCCCCGGCGCTCTGTTCATTGTGGACCCCCGCAAGGAACGCATCGCTGTGTCCGAAGCTCGTAAACTGGGCATCCCGATCGTGGCTATCGTGGATACCAACTGCGATCCCGATGAAATCGACTACGTGATCCCCGGCAACGATGACGCCATCCGCGCTGTGAAACTGATCTCCGGCACCATGGCTAACGCCATCATCGAAGGCAAAGAAGGCCAGATGGGCGCTGCCGCGATGGAAGAAAAAGAACAGGAAGCTGCCGAACAGGAAGCGGCTGAATAATTACCCGGAAAACGGTTTTCCCGGATAGGAAGCGCCCGCCTGGCCTTGTCCGGCCGGGCGCTTTTTGGGAATTCACATAGCCATAAGCGGGACGAGCTGTCCCCGAAATACGGAAAAATGGAGGAATCACTCATGAATTTTACCGCAAAAGACGTAGCGGCCCTGCGTGAAAAGACCGGCTGCGGCATGATGGACTGCAAAAAGGCCCTGACCGAAGCTAACGGTGATATGGAAGCTGCCATCGACGTACTGCGTGAAAAAGGCCTGGCCAAGGCTGCGAAAAAGGCTGGCCGTATTGCGGCTGAAGGTGTGGCGTTTGCCTATGTGAACGACACCGCTACCGTGGGCGTTGTGATCGAAGTCAACGCCGAAACCGACTTCGTGGCGAAGAACGCGGAATTCCAGGAATTCGTAAAAGTGTGCGCCAACACGGTTATGGAACAGAATCCCGCCGATGTAGACGCTCTGCTGGCTTGCACCGCTGCCGGTTCCGACCAGACGGTGGACGCTCTGCTGAAAGATAAGATCCTGGTGATCGGCGAAAACATCAAAGTGCGTCGTTTTGCCCGTCTGGAAGGCAAAGTGGCTGCTTATATCCATGCCGGCGGCAACATCGGCGTGCTGGTGAACTTTGAAACCGAAGCGGATCCCACCAGCGCTGCGTTCCAGGAAATGGGCAAAAACGTAGCTATGCAGGTGGCGGCCATGAACGCTCCGTACCTCAACCGCGACGCTGTGCCGGAAGATGTACTGGCTCATGAAAAAGAAATCCTCACCCAGCAGATCGTTAACGAAGGCAAACCCGAAGCCATCGCGCAGAAGATCGTTAACGGCCGTATGGGCAAGTTCTACAAGGAAAACTGCCTGGTCGAACAGGTATACGTAAAAGACGGCGACCTGACCGTGCAGAAGTATGTGGATCAGGTTGGCAAAGACCTGGGCGCTGCGATCGCTGTGACCGGCTTTGTGCGTTTTGCTAAGGGCGAAGGCCTGGAAAAGAAAGTCGACGATTTCGCCGCTGAAATCGCCAGCATGGTGAAATAAGATTTCAAAAATTGAAATCTGTTCTAAATCATGAACAAAAGGACTATGGCTTTTGCCAT
>CAJKJS010000386.1 GCA_905200265.1 uncultured Oscillospiraceae bacterium | reverse complement strand
CCCGCACCCCGTTGCACCGGGCTCTGCAAAAAGCCGGCATCCAGTGGGAAGAGTGCCCCTTTGAACTGCGGCGCCCGCCTACCCCGAAAGTGGACCCCATGCACGACGACATGCGGTTAAAGCGCTGGGAAGAGGTGCTGCGCCCCACGGCCCAGAAAATGGGCATTCCCATGAGCCTGCCGTATATCTCTCCGCATCCGTATACCACCCTGGCGTTTTTGGGGTACGCCTATGCCCGCCGTCATCAAAAAGGCGAAGCGTATAACGAAAAAGTATTTCACGCCTTTTATGTAAAGGAACAGGACATCGGGGAACTGGATGTCCTTCTCCCCATCGCCCGGGAACTGGGGCTGGACCCGGACGACTTTGCCCGCAGCCTGCGCGAACAGGAGTTTTTGCCCGAACTGGATGAGGCGAAAGCCTATGCCGTTTCGTGCGGGGTGAAAAATATTCCGTCGATTAAACTGGGGAATCAGATGATTACCGGGCTGCACACCGAAGACGAATATCTGTCCCTACTGCGGGAAGCCGCCGGGGAAGCGGCCCCCGCCTTTACCTGCGGCCCCGACGGCTGTGGGATACCTGCACAGAAAGAGGAAATGCCTTCCTGTGGGCCGGACGGGTGCCACATTCCTCAGCGGGAAGACACGCCCTCCTGCGGGTCGGACGGGTGCTCCCTCTCCCCCCATTCTTAAAAAAAGCGGACAAGCGGCCCTTTGCGCCGTTTGTCCGTTTTCTTCTATGCATCCATGTAAAAAAGGAGGAACCCTTTATGTATCCCACCCGAGAAGCCGCCCTTTCCGAACTAAAGCAGGCCGGGCAGTTAAACCCCGGCCCCTGGACCGCCCACTGCCTGCACGCTGCACAGGCCGCCGAACGGATTGCCGCCCGCTGTGGGCTGAATCCGGATAAAGCCTTTGTGTGCGGGCTCTTACACGATATCGGCCGGCGGACCGGTATATGCGCCACCCGGCATATGCTGGACGGGTATGCGTATATGATGGAAAAGGGGTGGGATGAAGTAGCCCGCATTTGCCTGACCCACTCGTTCCCCGTACAGGACGCCGCCGCCAATTTAGGCAAAAAGGATATCACCCCGGAGCAGGACCGGTTTTTGACCGAATACATCCGGCAAGTCACTTATGATGCGTACGACAAATTGATTATTTTGTGCGACTCCCTGGCGGACGCCAACGGGTTTTGCCTGCTGGAAAAGCGCTTTGTGGATACCACCCGGCGGTATGGGGTGTTCCCCTTTACCGTGGAACGGTGGAACCGCACGTTTGCGATCAAAGAAGAATTCGAGCAGCGCATTGGGTGCTCGCTGTATACTCTGCTGCCGGGGATTGAAAACTGCCTTTATACGTAAAAGCCCCCGGCGTCCCCTTTAGTCAAACAGGGATTTTTGCTCCGGTTGCCGGGGCAGTGCCCACCGGCACAGGGCCGGTCCCCGGCTTTTGAGCAGATGCAGCGCCCGTTCCGGGTCGTTTAGCCAGGTGCGCACGGACTGCCGCGGCAAAATCAGCGGCATGCGGTCGTGTACACGGGCTACCGACGGATTGGCCGGTACCGTCAGGATGACAAACCGGGCCCCGTCGTCCCAGTGGGCGTAAATCCCCGCCATATAGAGAAGCCCGCTGTGCCCCAATGAAAACCGGTACCCGTCTTTTTGCTTATTCCACTCATAAAACCCGGTGCAGGGCACCACACACCGCAAACTGTGCAAACTGGCCTGAAACAGCTTTTTTTGCGAAGCGGTTTCGGCCCGGGCATTGATAATCAGCCCGTTGCGGTACGGGTTGGGAAGCCCCCACCGCATCGATTGCAGCTTTACTTTTCCCTGCTGTACCGCGTACACCGGCGCTTGTTCCGACGGAAAAATATCTTTCCCCTTTAAAGCAATCGATTCCGGTTTCTTTTCCATTTGCTGCAAAAGGCGCAGGCCTTCGGGCTGTGTTTCGCCCCCTACCAGTGTATAACGGCCACACATGCTGGCGCACCCCTTTCAAAAATCGAACACACGTTCTTTTTCTTTAT
>CAJKJS010000385.1 GCA_905200265.1 uncultured Oscillospiraceae bacterium | reverse complement strand
CCCGGTTCCCTCAATGGGGTCCTCAGCCGTTTTGCCATGAACGGGCTGAACCTGACGAAAGTGGAATCCCGCCCGATTCCCGGCAAAACGTTCGAATATGATTTTTATCTGGATTTCACCGGCAACCTGCATGAAGCCCATACGCTCAGCCTGATTGCCGCCCTATCCGATGAATTGCCCCGGTTTTCGTTCCTTGGCAACTACTGTGAAGACGAAGAAATGGCCGAAACGTAAAAAAAGAACTTCCCCGTCTCCCTGCCGGAAAAAGCAGGGGGACGGGGATTTTTAAATTCATACCAAATTAGTAGATTTTATCTTTACAAATGCTTTTTCACACGGTATAATCATAGTGGCCTTTTAAAAGGGAATCCTTTCCGTTAAGGAAAAGGCACTTTACTAAATTTACTCATTGAGCGCCCCTTTTTTAATGGGCGCTTTGAAAAACAGGAGGAATGTATTCATGCTGGAACTTCAGCACATCTCCTTTGACGCCGACGCTGCCCAAAACAGCGGCGAGGCCAAAGAAATCCTGCGGGATGTCAGTCTCAAAATCGACGAACGGTTTGTCGCGGTAACCGGCCCCAACGGCAGCGGCAAATCCACGCTGGCCCGGATTATCAGCGGGATTTTAAAACCCACGTCCGGCCGCATTCTGCTCGATGGTGAAGACATCACCGATCTTTCCATTACCGAAAAAGCCCGCCGCGGCATCAGCTTTGCGTTTCAGCAGCCGGTGCGCTTTAAGGGCATTACCGTACGGGACCTGATCACCCTGGCCGCCGGCCATGATATCAGCGTAGGCGAAGCCTGCGGGTATCTGTCGGAAGTGGGCCTGTGTGCGAAAGATTATATCAACCGAGAAGTAAACAGCTCCCTGTCCGGCGGCGAATGTAAGCGCATTGAAATCGCCATGATTCTGGCACGGGGCACGAAATTTTCTATTTTCGATGAACCGGAAGCGGGCATTGACCTGTGGAGTTTCCAGAGCCTGATCCAGGTATTTGAAAAAATGCACGAACAGGTGGGCGGTTCGATTCTGATCATCACCCATCAGGAACGTATTTTGGATATTGCCGATACCATCATCGTGCTCAAAGACGGCCAGGTGGCTGCCACCGGCACCCGGAAGGAAATTTTGCCCGAACTGCTGCAGGGCACCGGCACCTGCGCGGCGCTGCGGCGCGACTGATGAAAGGGGGATATGATCCATGGATGCGATTGAGAAAAACTTGTTGGCTGAAATCGCCGATTTGCACGGCGTACCGGAAGGCGCCTATAACATCCGCGCCAACGGCCAGATGGCCGGGCGCAACACCACCGCTCATATTGATATTGTAACCAAAACAGACAAGCCCGGTATTGATATCATCATCAAACCCGGCACGCACAACGAAAGCGTACACATTCCCGTCATCCTCAGCGAAAGCGGGTTGCAGGAAATGGTTTATAACGATTTCTTTATTGGCGATGATTGCGACGTCACCATTATCGCAGGTTGCGGTATCCACAACTGCGGCGTAGATACGTCCAAGCACGACGGCATTCACTCCTTCTTCATTGGGAAAAACTGCCGGGTACGCTATGTGGAAAAACACTACGGGGAAGGCGACGGGTCCGGTGAACGGATTATGAACCCGAAAACGGTCATTCATGTGGGCGAACATTCCCACTTTGAAATGGAAACCACCCAAATCAAAGGCGTGGATTCCACCGACCGTGTAACGGAATCCGACCTGGCGGACGGCGCTTCGCTGGTCATCCGCGAAAAATTGATGACCCACGGCCACCAGCAGGCCACCACCCGCTTTACGGTGGAAATGAACGGCGAAGATTGCAGCGCGAACGTCGTATCCCGGTCGGTAGCGAAAGAGCAATCGAACCAGGCGTTTTTTGCCAGCCTGATTGGGAACGCCCGCTGCGCCGGGCACAGCGAATGCGACGCCATTATTATGGATCAGGCGTCGGTGCGCTCGGTACCGGAAATTACAGCGAATTCCACCGATGCCAGTTTGATTCACGAAGCGGCCATCGGCAAAATCGCCGGG
>CAJKJS010000384.1 GCA_905200265.1 uncultured Oscillospiraceae bacterium | reverse complement strand
AAACAGGTGGGGCAAAAACTCTTTGGAAATGCCAATACCGGTATCGGCTACAACAAACTTAAATTTCGCGTATTCCCCGCGGTCCATCTGTTGAAGTGTAAAGGATACGGAATCGCCCTCTGACGTGAATTTGAGGGCATTGGAAAGCAGATTATTCAGAATTTGCGTAATTCGGAAACTATCGCCGTATATACAGGGATCTTGTACATCGATGGATATTTTCAGGGACTTTTTTTCCTGCTCTGCCTGGAAACGGAACGCATCCAAGCAATCTTCCACACAGTCCTTTATATTGATCTGGCGGTTATTCAACACCACTTTTCCCTGTTCCATCCGGGACATATCCAGAATATCATTGATCAAGTTTAAAAGCTGGTGACTGGAAGTATTGATTTTTTTCAGGTATTCGGCCATACGCTGCGGTTCATTGACATGTTCTTCCGCCAACTCCGACAACCCGATAATCGCATTCAGCGGCGTGCGCATGTCATGAGACATATTGCTGAAAAAAGCCTGTTTGGCTTTTTCATTTTGCCGCGCTACCGCCAGTGCATCCTCCAATAGTTTGTGTTCCTGCAATTGTTTCTGCTTTTCCTGCTCCACTTCCCGGAAGCTGAGCACTACTTCGTTGGGGGCTAAGGATTCATCAAATAATACCCGCACACTTACCCAACGGTACACCCCATTAAACCGGCGCAGAAAATCTCCGCCAAAATCGCGAATGCGCTGACTCACCAGTTTTTGAATATTTTCCCGGTCAAAGCTGCGCATAAAATCTTCAAACGCTTCGGGTTCAATCACTTCGCCAATCACTTTTTGCAGCTGGGGATACGGGCCTTTTTCCGGGATACGGCTGCGCACATAATCAGACCCTTTGATCATTTCATACGTGTTCTGCCGGTAATCAATACGATATAGCGCATAATAGGAGTTCCCCAATACCCGCACGGTTTCATTGGTGCGGTCAATACGGGCCCGGTTTTTCACTTCGCGCCATGCCATCCCGACCAGGGCCACCAAATACACAAGAACAATCAGGATACATAACAGGGTAAACCAATTAAAATCTTCCAGAATATTTTCATAAGGAATGGTCACAATGGAAATCCATCCATTATCCATCATGGAATAATACACGGCCCGCTGCCGGCCATTGGTATCCACAATATAGTCACTGTACGAATCCAGTTCTCCGTTTTTAATCTTTTGGATCACCTGTTCGAGATACGCCCCGGCTTCCTCAGACGAAGTGAAATAATCTGACTGCATGTAAATGAGCGCTCCGGTACTATCGCACAGGAAAAAAGAATCCCCGGCTTCCCCTTCCAGGGAATCAAACCGGAAGGAAAAGTTTTCAGGGAAAATATCAAAAGCCATTACGGCATCGGAATTCCGGCAGTTGTGTGCCACGGTAATCACTTGCAGCTGGGCAATGGCGTCAGTATATAAGCTGGTAAATATCACATTCCCATCCGCCTCTATGGCCATCTGATACCACGAAGTGGAAGCAACATCGTACCCCTCATCCCCTTCCCAGGGGTTAGCCGCCACAATTTCACCGTTTACCACGAGGTAGGGGTCCACAGCCCCTTCCCCCAACACGGTTGCCATCCGATCGGCAAATAAACGCATCCAGTCCGTAAGTTCTTCTTTGCTGGCGTTTTCTTCCTGCATACGATCCGCAGAAGCCGTACCAAAGGATAAAAGCGTTTCATATACAGCCAAACTGCTCTGCTCTTCCGCCGCATAGTTGTGCGCCAGAGTCGACCCTGTTTCCCAGGCATTGCGAATCAAAGCTGTACGAATGACTAAAATCCCTATGAGAAGCAAAAAGAGCAACAGAAAAAAGGCGGCGATGTTCAGCCACAAATCGTGTAACACATGGCGCCACCGGGTCTTTTTTTGTATTTTCATACCATCACATCCGGTTTTATAATACAGCCATCACCTTTTCATAGGCCTGTGTAATCAAAGGCATCAAATCAGCAGCTGCTTGCCAGTTATCATCGCGGAACGCCTGTACCTGCCGGGTGAGCAAATCAAAAAGACTGGTCAT
>CAJKJS010000383.1 GCA_905200265.1 uncultured Oscillospiraceae bacterium | reverse complement strand
AAAGAATAGCCATAAGTGATAGCCAGCAACCCCTGTTTCTGTTACAATGAGGGCAGAAAAAAGCCCGGGTCAAAAGGAGTTATCGATATGATCTTAGCCGAAAAAATTACCAAACTACGCAAACAACAGGGATGGTCCCAGGAAGAGCTGGCGGCACGGTTGGATGTTTCCCGTCAGGCGGTATCCAAGTGGGAATCCATGGCTTCTATGCCGGACCTGGATAAAATTCTGAAAATGAGCGCCCTATTTGACGTGAGTACCGACTACTTATTAAAAGATGATGCCCTGGAGGAACCCGGTTCCGCTACCAGTACCGCAGCCGAATCCCAAACGGCACTGCACCCCGTTTCGCTGGAAGAAGCCAATACATTTTTATCACTATCGCAAAGCTGCGGCCGATGGATAGCGCTGGCTGTTAGCCTGTGCATTGTCTCTCCTGTTTTGCTGATTCTGCTCAGTGGCGCTTCTGAATCCGGCTATCTCCCCATAAAAGAAGATCTGGCCGCTGCTGTGGGGCTCTGCGCTTTAATTCTCATTGTTGCCGCAGCCGTTGCCATTTTGCTCATTCACGGCATGAAACTTACCCCTTATGAGTACATGGAAAAGGAAGCTATCGCCACCGAATACGGGGTGGCCGGTATTGTGGAAACCAAAAAGCAGGCTTTTGCTCCTACTTACCGGTCGGGGCTGGTCGTGGGGATTTTGCTGTGCATTGTCAGTGTACTTCCGCTGTTTATTTCGATGGCTTTGGAACAGGAATTTTTAACGATTTGTGCCGTGTGCCTGATGCTGCTCTTGATCGCTGTAGGTGTTTACCTCATTGTTCGTGTGGCCTGTGTGTGGGGCAGCTACCAAAAACTATTGGAAGAAGAGGATTATTCCCGGGAAAAGAAAGCCGAAAACAAACGGAACGATCCCTTCTCCTCTTTTTACTGGTGCCTGGTTACCGCCGTCTATTTGGGGGTCAGTTTTTATGTCAATGCCTGGGACCGCACCTGGATTATCTGGCCGGTAGCCGCCATTTTGTTTGTGGCCATTTTAGCTTTTAAGCAAATGCTGCACCGCAGCCGGTAATGTTTTTGAATCTCTTTCATGACGAAGACTTTTCAATTCCGCCCTTTTCTTTCTTCTTTTTTCCCTCCTTTTTGCATATGCATGGGCAAACAACACAGGAGGTGTGTCCATGCTTTCGCTGCTATGGCAACTATTTGGTCAACTATTCTTTTCTGTTCTTCACGTCATTCCCACCGGTTCGTTTCCCCGTCCCCTCTCGGCCTCCAAAGAAAAGGAGCTGTTGCAGCTGTGTGCCCAGGGGGATCGGGGCGCCCGCCAGCAACTTATTGAACACAATCTGCGCCTGGTAGCCCACATTGTCAAAAAATACTATGCCGCCCACAGCGACCCGGATGATCTGATTTCCATTGGAACCATTGGCCTAATCAAGGCGGTGGATACCTTCCATTCCGACAAAGGTATCCGCCTGTCGTCCTATGCATCCCGTTGCATTGAAAATGAAATCCTTATGTTCTTTCGTTCCGGCAAAAAAAGTGCGCAGGATGTTTCCCTCAATGAAACGATTGAAACCGATCACAGTGGCAATCCGTTAACACTCATGGACACTTTATCCGACCATTGCGATATGGTCGATATGATGGACAGCCGCCTAAAGGCCGAACAATTGCAGCGCTATATCCGGGATTCCCTCTCCCCCCGAGAGCAGGCGATTATCACCCTGCGGTACGGTTTAAACGGTGACGCCCCTCTGCCTCAGCGGGAAGTCGCCCAGAAAATGGGCATCAGCCGCAGTTATGTATCAGAGCGCCGCTAATGTAAACGAAGCCCGGAAAGCCTGATGTATACAGGTTTTCCGGGCTTCGCGTGTAACTGGGGGTAGCACCGCGGTTATCGTAAGTGGTTAAAATTTTAGGAAGATAAGCGGTCGTTTATTAGTTTTTATTACCATGAAATACGTCCAGCAATTTCTTGGCGTTTTTCCGCCACAAAGCAATCAAGTTCTTTTAAACTCTCTAAAAGCTGTGAATGGGTCTTGTCTGGGTTTTC
>CAJKJS010000382.1 GCA_905200265.1 uncultured Oscillospiraceae bacterium | reverse complement strand
GTTCACAAAAAATTCACATAAAAATCTTGCACTTACCTATTGACATTTGCCCCGAATCACATTGGAAATGGAATTTTTGAGGATATCAAGTCCCTTTTTGAGGGTCTCCTCTTCTATGAGCAGTTCGGGCATCACCTTGACCACAGTATTCCCACGGCCTACACGTTCCACAATCAGGCCGTTTTTGAAGCATTCGTCCAGTACTTTTTTTGAAGTGACGCCGTCATGGTCAAAGCGCCAGAAATCCACGCCCCAGACAAAGCCCATGCCGCGGGTTTTTATTTTCTCCGGAGAAAGCGCCTGGATTTCCTCCATGGCCTGCGCGATGACGGCGGAAAGCTTCTGTACCCGCTCCTCCACATGTTCGTTGAGCATAACCTCCAAACCTGCTTTGGCGGCAATCATGGAAAGTTGATAGCCCCGGAAGGTACCGTTATGCTCGCCGGGTTCCCAAAGATCCAGCTCCGGCCGGATCAATACCAGTGCGAACGGCATGCCATAACCGCCGATGGATTTGGACTGGGTGACAATATCAGGTACGATACCCGCCCGTTCAAAGGAGAAAAAGGTACCGGTACGCGCACAGCCTACCTGCACATCGTCGACCACCATCAAAATATCATGCTTATCACAGATAGCACGGATCCCCTTCAGCCATTCCACATCAAACACATTGATGCCGCCGTCCGCCTGTACGGTTTCCAGCACAATAGCAGCTGGCTTGTCCACGCCCGAATGGTCATCCGTCAAAAGCGTTTCAATATAGTTCAGGGTGTCTAGTTCCGGAAACATATAAGGAGCAGGAATATGGGTCACATTGGTGAGGGGTACGCCTGCGCCGGCCCTGGAAGAAGCATCCGTCGTCATGGCGATCGAACCCAGCGTCATTCCGTGGAACGCGCCCATCATGGCAAAAATATTGGTGCGCTTTTTCACCTTTCGGGCGAGTTTCAAGGCCGCTTCCACCGCATTGGTCCCGGTAGGGCCTGCAAACTGAATTTTATAATTGAGCCCTCTGGGCTTCAAGATCTTTTCTTCATAAAATTCAATGAACTCACGCTTGGGCACTGTATACATATCCAGCGCATGCATAACACCGTCGCTCTCCAGATAAGAGAGCAGCCTTGACTTGATGTAGTCGTTGTTGTGCCCGTAGTTAAGCCCTCCCGCGCCGCAGAAGAAATCGATATATTCCCTGCCGTCCTCATCGTAAAGAAACGGCCCCTTGGCGGTGGTGAACACCGCAGGGAAATTGCGGCAGTAAGAGCGGACTTCAGATTCGTACGTTTCAAAAGCTTTTGTGTTCATTTGTACCATCCTTTCTACCATGCATTTCAGCATGATTCAGCGATCGCATTCAGCAACTGTCTCCTGCTAAATGGGGCTGTTCGCTTTCCAAGCAGAAATATTTTTGGAAAGCCAGCGGCAACCAGCCAATAGATTTATTGTTAGATTTTGGCTTAAAACATATTCTATCATAAAGAATTCAAATAGGAAAGGGGATTTTTCGACTTTCTTACCCTTTCCGCGCAGTGAAATAAAGAACTTGACCGGGCGAACCGTCTCCGTAAGGAAACTGTGAATTGCCTGGGACCGATCGAAACTCTCCATGGGTATATTCTGCCACCACCCTGTTCCAAAAATGTACGGAGGGGATGTTTTTAGGATGGTACTTCAGCTGCCAGGTTCCGGGAAAACGGTCAAACAGCGCAAAGGCCGCCTCCTTTCCCAATCCATGTTTCCGGTATGGGTACATGACGAAAAATTCCGACATGCAGAAGTCCGTCTTTTCCCCCGATTCTGGATAATCGTTGACCATGGCAAAACCGGCCAGCTTCCCGTCCGCCTTCAGAAAAAAGGCCCAGCGGTTTTCCTCCGTCCAGTAGTTATCCAGATAGGAATAGCCGTAAAGCCCCAGGGCATTCACGGTACCCCCGTCATATTGAGAAAACTCATACAGGTACTTTTCCAGCAGATTCCTAAGGATTTCCTTCTCTTCCTCTTGAATCGGAACCAGTTTCAGTTTCATAATTCAGCGTCCCTTTCCTGAAAAAACTGCGCC
>CAJKJS010000381.1 GCA_905200265.1 uncultured Oscillospiraceae bacterium | reverse complement strand
CACCTGCGCATCATCGGCCGCCTGCTGCAACATTTTGCAAAACAGCGGTTCGGTCATAAAATGGGAACAGGAGCAGGTGGCTAAATAACCGCCACGGGGTAACAGCCTCATAGCACGCATGTTGATTTCTTTATACCCACGCATGGCATTTTCGACGGTTTGCCGCGATTTGGTAAAAGCGGGCGGGTCCAAAATAATATAATCGTACACGTGTTTCTTTTCTTCCGCCAATTGGGGCAGCAAATCAAAAACATTGGCCTGCTCAAAAGACATGGTGTTTTCCAAATGATTCAGTTTTGCATTGTGTTCTGCCATTTTGACCGCTTCTTCTGAGACATCGACGGCATGTACATGGGCAGCACCTTGTTTAGCTGCATTAAGCGCAAACGACCCCGTATGTGTAAAGCAGTCCAGCACCGTGCGGCCTTTTGCTAAATGAGCGGCTGCCCGACGGTTATATTTCTGATCGAGGAAAAAGCCGGTTTTCTGTCCGTTTTCCACATCCACTTCATACGCAATGCCATTTTCTACAATGTGGGTAACCGGCACCCCTGGGTTTTCCTTTCCCAAAATGGGGTAAAATCCTTTTCCCTCTTCCAGCCCTTCCAGCTTACGAATGGCCACATCATTGCGTTCAAACAAACCTCGAATCGTAGCCCCTTCTTCTTCCAGCAGCTTTACTATCGTATGGAAAATAACATCTTTTCTTTTTTCAATACCCAGACAGAGTGTTTGGGCTACCAACAAATCGTGGAACCGGTCAACCGTCAGACCGGGCAGCTGATCGGACTCCCCAAACACCAACCGGCAGGCATCGACATCTTCTTGTCCCATAACGGTTTTCCGATAGTCCCAAGCGTACCGCAACCGGCGCTCGAAAAAGGAATTGTCAAATCGGTCATTTGCGTTCCGGCTAAGTAACCGAACACGAATTTTAGAGTGATGGTTATAGAACCCAGACCCTAAATACCGCCCTTTTTCTGACACAACATCCACAATGTCGCCATCTTCGGCACCAGCTTCTGTTTGTAGAATATCGTTATAATATACCCACGGATGCCCGGCGCGGATTTGCCGTTCTCCTTTCGGAGATACCTGAATAACTGCGTAATCTCTCGTTTTCTTCAATGTTCTTCGTCCTATCTTTATTTATTATTTAATTGCAAGTTGGCATTCTTCCAAAGAAAACCCGCCGTATTCCCAGCAAAAAGCCTCTAAAGAAGGATATTCACACACCCTTTGATTTCCTTGCTCATAACATCGGCGGTAACACTGTTCAGCCTGCGTCATGGTTTCCACCAATAGGGACAAGTCGTTTTGCGAAAAGCCTTTCATAATATCTACGGCAGGAAACCCATAACTCTCCTGCATTTCATCACAAAAACTCTGTGCCCCAATGGCCGCATCAAAAGCCGCCCGTATATCTTGCTGTATGAAAGCGCGCTGGGCTTTATTCCAGTAGTTACTGTGAAACTCTTCTAAAATACCGGGCTGAGGAGAAAGTGGACGGACCTCGGTTTTGGATTTTATCAAGTCAGCCACAGATGTCACGGCTTCTTTGACCGCCTTTTGCAGGGAAACGAGGTCTTTGGCCATACGCACCTGCTCACACAAAGTTCCGTAGCATTGAGGTATCCATGGTAGTTGAGCTAGTTCCTGTTCGGCACAGCGGGCAGAACCTTTTAAATAGGAACCATTGAGTAAGAAAAGGGCTTCCTGCAATTCCTGGAGAATTCGTCCAGCAAAGTAGAAAGACCGGCTCCTATTTTTGCTTATAACCAGTTTACCCAGAAACTCTTGAGCCTTAGCAAGAGGAATCGTGGCCTTTTGTATGCAGGCAGCTTTACTTGGCTTTTCTTTTGCCATTTGCTTCGCTTTTTGGCGGAGCCTTTCAAATCGTGTGCGTTGTTCTGGGGAACGAGCGTACAGAATTTGGGGATCTATCACATGAGAAACCATCTCGTATGGCGAAAAAGTTGCCATGTCTTCAAGCTGCTGCCAAGAGGTACAGTATAAATCATAGCCGATCCCATTTAGGATAAAACTGTGAGATATCGCTTTTCC
>CAJKJS010000380.1 GCA_905200265.1 uncultured Oscillospiraceae bacterium | reverse complement strand
GGCTTTGCCTTGCGCTGCCTGTCCTCGCAACATAGTTGCTTCGGACTTCGCGGCTGAAAACGTGCCACTGGCACGTTTCCTCAACGCCGCTCACCCTCTCAGGGTTCGAATCCCTCCGAAACAAAAAAGTACAGCACCCACATAAAGTGGATGCTGTACTTTATGGCCCGCCCGGAGGGATTCGAACCCCCGGCCTTCAGAATCGGAATCTGCTGCGATATCCAGCTTCGCCACGGGCGGGTATGTTTCAGGTGCATTTGGTATTATAGCACACAAAGGGAAAAGATGCAAGGGGGCGCTTCCGTTTTTTTCGGGGTTTCCTTATGGAAAGCGCATCCCCTTGCCGGGTTTCTTTTACAGTATGTAGAATCTATATGAGATTATACATAATAAAGGCTTTTGTCCTGCGGTCCGGGCGGCGGCTTTCTCGTGTTTGTACTCCTGTCTGCGGGCAAACAGAAGAAGTAATCGAAAGCCGCGCCCGAAATTCCCGGCCATCCTACATGCCCAAATGGCCGGGGCATGCCGGACTAAATTTTACAATATGTAAAAGCTTTACCGGATTATACAGAAAACGGGGCTTTTATTCCGCCGGCAGAGAGGCGGCTTTATCATGTTTGCGCCCATATTTGCGGGCAAACAAAATGAGCAGCAGGAAGCAGCGCACGGAATTATCGGCCATCATGCATGCCCAAATGCCGATAAGCCCCAGGGAGAACACCTGGGTGAGCAAGGTGGCAAACAAGATGCGCACGCCCCACATGCACAAACACGAAACCAGGAACGTGACCCTTGTGGCGCCCATGCCGTTATAAATGCCCTCCATCACGATGGCGATGCCGAACAGCGGCTCGCTGCACGCCACCATGCGCAAAATCACCGTGCCGCCCGCCACCACGGCTTCATCCGGGGTAAACAGGCGCATCATGCCTTCGGGGAAGGAGAACAGAATGGCCCCGCTTATGAGCATGATGAAAAACGCCAGCATGGCCATGGTGCGGGTGGTCTGGCGCAGCTTTTCCCGGTCACCGGCTCCCAGGGCCCGGCCCGCCAGGGTGGCGGCGGCGGTTTGCATGCCGTACCCGCTGATGTAGAAGATCTGTTCCGCCGTAATGGCAATGGAATGGGTGGCGGTAGCCAGGGTGCCCAGCCGGGCGACCAGGGAGGAAAACACCACTTGTCCCAGGCAGGTGGTGGCCCGTTCGGCGGCAATGGGCAGCCCGGTGCGCACGCACAGCCACATCATGTGCCGGTCGGGACGTACCCGGCCCGCCAGCCGGAACCCTTCGGAGCGGAACGCGCAAAACGCCATCAGGCAGCCGCCGATCACATAGGAAAGGGCGGTGGCAATGGCGGCGCCCTGTACCCCCAGTCCGGCCCCCCAGATGGGAATGGACAGGGAACCGAGCGTCAGCGTCCAGCTGCCGCCGATGAGCAGCATGTTCCCGAAAAGGTTACACAGGTTCATAAACAGGTTTACGAGCATGGGCGTTTTGGTGTTGCCGAACGCGCACAAAACCGAACCGAAAATAATCGCCGAAGCCCGGAACGGCATGGGCAGGCAGATAATGCGGAAGTAGTCCCCCGCCAGGGTGCGGATGCCCTCGTCGGCCCCCAGCCAGCCCGGCAGCGCCCAGGAGCAGCCCACCGACAGGCCCCCCATGAGCAGCCCCACGATGATTGCCAAAAAGACGGCCTGCTGGGCGGCCCGGCTGGCCCTCTCCCGGTTGCCCGCGCCCAGCGACCGGGCGATGCACGACAAAATCCCCACGCCGGTAGCGCCCAGCGGCCCGTTGACCAGCCAGGTGACCGAAGCGGTCAATCCCACCGAAGCCGAAGCCGTGGCCCCCAACTGGCCGACCATGGCGGTATCGGCGTACTGCACCATGGTGGTGAGCAGTTCCTGCAAGACGGTAGGCCAGGCCAGAGCAATGACCGAAAAGAGCAAGGCCCGGTCAAACGAAAACAGACGTTTTACTAGCGATGCCATTTTTTTCACGATTCTCCCCACATAAAAAATAGCGCACGTTGGCGCTTTGGCCCCATTGTAGCATGGACGGCCCGGT
>CAJKJS010000379.1 GCA_905200265.1 uncultured Oscillospiraceae bacterium | reverse complement strand
AAAGTAAGGAAATCTGGCGGAGCGTTTTGAAAGCGAAGAGCATAAAAGGCGGCGGGGGGCATTTTCTCCCGCAGATAGGGGAGCGCCTCATGCAGGCCATTGGGGCGGTACCCGATCACCGGGTCGGTGAGCAGAGAAAAGCCAAAATCGGTATATAGCTTAATCGCACGATAACTCCCCGGTTGGGTGTGCAGGTAAATCGGGCCGTCTTCCGCCTTGGCGGTAGCCAGTACTGCGGAGAGCAGCGCCCGTCCAAGGCCTTTTCCTTCCCATTCCTTTTTGACTTTGAACCAATGTAGCGTCGTCACCGTGCCGTACGCCCGCCACAGAAAGCATGTGCCCACCGGGGTATCGGTTGCGTCGCACAAAAACTGGCAGGCGCGCCAGAAGTCCGCTTCCTTTGGGCGGTATACCCGGTTAAAATAGTCCACCATAAAGGGCCGATAGGCTTCTTTCCCCGACTGTGTATCAAAGGGGAACGTAAGCCAGGTGTCCCATTCCTCCCGCCGGGCAGGGCGCACCGAAAAACCATGTGGCACTGGGGTAAAAGCGCCCCTATTGGGGCGGGGGCACATCATAAATAGATTGGCGTCTTCGACTAAGGGCATCCATAGTCTCTCCTTTACCATGGCAGTTCTTTTTTTTCATCATAGCATGGAAAAAGAAAGGGGACAACCCCTTTTCCCTTTGGGTATGTTTGTGGTATGATAAACAAAAGAACCACCGGAAGGAGGCAATGGCCATGATCGTTTTTGACTTGGACGGCACACTGTACCGTACCCACGAAACGACGGTGCCCACATTGCGGGCATTGTGCCGCCGGTACCATGTAGCGCTTTCTCCGGAGGATGAACGGTACCTGATGTATACCACCATCCAGGAACTGCTCGACCGGGTGGCGCCGGATATGCCGAAAGAGAGGCAGCAGTACTTTATCAGGGACATGAATGAAGAAGAAATCCGGCAGGTGCAAATCCGGGGCCGGCTGTTCGACGGGGTACAAGAAATGCTGGCCTTTTTGGCGGAACGGGGTGTCGACATGGCCATTTGCGGTATGGGGCGGCCCATTTATATTGAAACGGTGCTGACCCACTGCGGCATTCGGCCTTATTTTCGGTATGTCATGGGCCGAAAAGAAGGGCGCCCCAAAGGGCAGGCGTTGCGGGACTTATTGGATAAGGCCGGGAAAAGCCCCACAGAGTGCCTGATGGTAGGGGACAGTATCACCGACCGGCGAGCCGCCGAAGAAAACGGTGTGCCGTTTCTGGGGGTTTCCTATGGATACGGACGGGATGGGCTTTGTGATTTGCCAGAGTTAGCCCATAGTGTGGAACAACTGCAAAACATGCTGGTAGCGGCCCTGGCGGCGCTGCCGGAAAAATAAGAACACGGTGCCAAGCCGGAAGAAAGTAGGAGGAGAAAGTTATGAAACTGGATACAACAAAACTGTACTGGACCCGGGAACCGGCATCCTGTACCATGGGTCCGGATAAAATTGAAATAGTTACCCGGCCGCACACCGATTTGTGGCAGCGGACTTATTACCATTTCCGCAATGATAACGCGCCGGTGCTGCAAATGCGCACCGATGAGCGGTATTTTTCCTTTGTAGTGAAAACGGAATTTGACAGCCACCACCGGTTTGACCAGTGCGGGGTGGTGCTGTACTTGGACAGTGAAAACTGGCTGAAAGCTTCCATCGAATATGAAAACGAACAGTTCCAGCACCTGGGAAGTGTGGTGACAAACCACGGTTATTCCGACTGGGCCACTACCCAGATTGATGCCGGAGTAAAGTCTATGTGGTACCGGCTAAGCCGTAGGGAAGATGACTTTTGCCTGGAATGCTCGGGCGATGGTGTGAACTACCAACAGATGCGGGTTTGCCATTTGTGGGAAGGGAGCGGCTCCATTTCGTTCGGGGTGTATGCGTGCAGTCCGGAAGACTCGTCTTTCCGAGCTACGTTTACGAACATGGAACTGTTGCCGTGTCAGTGGCAGGCTCACGTGGGCCAGGCACCGGATGAAGAAGCATAAAAGGAAAAAAGGGATAAGAAAAATGGCCC
>CAJKJS010000378.1 GCA_905200265.1 uncultured Oscillospiraceae bacterium | reverse complement strand
CGAATTTTTCCCTTTTCCTTCTGTTTTGAAAAAAATGCCTGTGCGCCACACAACGCACAGGCATTTTGCTCCGCCAAAAATTAGGCTTCTTCAAACTGGTCTTTGCCAACGCCGCACAGCGGGCAGACAAAATCTTCGGGCACATCTTCCCATTTGGTGCCAGCCGCAATCCCGTTATCGGGATCACCCGCTGCTTCATCATAGATATAGCCACATACACTGCAAACATACTTTTTCATAGTTTTATACCTCCGCTTTCCATAATCCGTGTAAATTGCAATAGGCATAAGCCGCAACGGGCTCGTCCTCTTCGCACAACATAAAGCTTACTTCCGGAGCCATGCCCGGTTTGAGTTCTTTGCGCTGATTGCCCTGCTTCGTGTGCAGTGCTACCCATTCAATATAGTGTTCTTCCTGCATAGGATGCGCAACCGAACCTACCGAAACCGTAACTTTTTGTCCCTCGGTTTTGATAACCGGCACGTGTTTTTCCGCTGCCGCATCAACCGAACCCGGTACGATCTCCTGCATCTTCTCACCGCAGCACATCACCGGTACACCAGTGTTTTTCACAAAAGCGATCACATTTCCGCAATGACGGCAAATATAAAATTTCATCGTTTTTGTTTCTCCTTTCCGGCCGGTTGGGTTATCCCTTTCCGGTACTTCCTCTGCATTATACCATCTCCCCCATAAAAACGCAATGGGAAGCCGATGGATTCTTCTCAAACCTCCCTCTTTCTTTTTCCCTTTTTTCCGAAAAAAATCCGGGTTGCTGGTCCGCGAAAAAAGGCGTATAGTAAAGAAAGGAGCTTACTGTTCCATACGAAAGGAGCGATTTTGCATGAAATACGATTTCACTACTTTGCCCGACCGTCGCGGCAAAGATGCCATTGCCGTCGAACAGATTCCGGTGGAAGGCGCCAAAATCCGGGATGGTTTTTCCCGGTTGCCCATGTGGGTGGCTGACATGAATTTCCCCACGGCCCCTTCTATTGTAGAGGCTATTGCCCGCCGCATTGAGCACCCGCTTTTTGGTTATTTTCCCATGAGCGACGCCTATTATGACGCCATTATTCAGTGGCAGGCTCATCGAAACGGAGTAACCGAGCTGCAAAAAGAACATATTGGCTATGAAAATGGCGTGCTGGGCGGTGTCGTATCAGCCATGCATGTCCTGGCAGAACCCGGTGCCAAAGTACTGTTGCACAGCCCTACCTACATTGGTTTCACCGGTTGTCTAACCAATAACGGCTATACCATCGTGCACAGTCCTCTGCGGCAGGATGAGCAAGGGGTGTGGCGCATGGATTATGAAGATATGGACCGTAAACTGCGAGAAGAAAAAATCCACGTGGCAATTTTCTGTTCGCCTCACAATCCCTGTGGCCGCGTGTGGGAACGCTGGGAAATTGAAAAAGCCATGGAAATCTATCGAAAAAATGACTGCTATGTCATCAGCGATGAAATCTGGTCTGATCTCACTTTGCAAGGACACCAGCATATTCCCACCCAGTCGATTTCGGAAGATGCCCGCCAACGTACCATTGCCCTGTACGCTCCTAGCAAAACCTTTAATCTGGCCGGGTTAGTGGGCTCTTATCATATTGTCTATAACGCCTACCTGCGGGATCGCCTGGATAAATTTGAATCCCTAAGCCATTATAATAGCTGCAACGTTCTATCCATGCACGCTCTCATCGGCGCTTACAGTTATGAAGGGGAAGAATGGCTTGACCAGTTGCGCCAGGTTCTCACCGAAAACGCAAATTTTGCCTATTCCTACATCACCGAGCATTTTAAAGGCGTAACTCTGGCAAAACCTCAGGGTACCTATATGCTGTTTTTAAACTGCGAAGACTGGTGTCATGCCCATGAAAAGACACTGGACGAGCTTTTGCGTGCCGGTGTCGAAGTGGGCGTTATCTGGCAGGATGGCCGTCCCTTCCACGGCTCTTATGGTATCCGTATGAATCTTGCTCTACCAAATCAGCTGGTACAGGAAGCTATGCACCGGCTGGATCGATATGGTTTCAACGCTTAATCTAAAAATGGTGGAAAAAGCGGGCCGCTTCACTGAGGAAGCGGCC
>CAJKJS010000377.1 GCA_905200265.1 uncultured Oscillospiraceae bacterium | reverse complement strand
GGCGGTTTTTGTCGTGAAATTCTTTGGGTCCATCCAAAGAAACACCGACCAAAAAGTGGTTTTCGGCCAAAAATTCGGCCCACGCATCATCAATCAATAACCCGTTGGTTTGCAGTGCGTGTTCAATACGACAATGATTGACATTCAGTTCCTTTTCCAATTCGATCACTTTTTGGAAAAAGGGTAGCCCGGCTAGTGTGGGTTCCCCTCCCTGGAAAGCCAGGGTGCAGGTGCCGGTGGCAGCCGCTAACACATGGGTAAGGACTTGGCGCAGGGTATCTTCTGTCATCATGCCAAAAGAAGGCGTGGTGCGTTTTTCGGTTTCATCCGCATAAAAACAGTACCGGCACCGCATATTACACAGCCCGGAGGCTGGTTTAATCATGACACTAAGTGGTGGCATAAAGGGATAGGCTCCTTTCATGGGGTTTTAATGCCATATGCTTCGAAAAGTTCCGCAGGGGCATCATTTTCTTTCATCAGGCGTCCCATGGCAAGCATCAGGCGTTCCTCCTCGACGGGATCTTGCAAGGGATGCTGCTGGGAAGGGTCTGACTGTAAATCGTACAGGCAGTGGCCGTTGACAGGTTCGTTTCTACCGGGAGACGCTGCTGGGATTTTCCAAACCGGGCAGTTCTTGGTAAAGGTAAAAGGTAAGGCCGCCTGTGCCTTTTCCAGTTTTTCCACCGGTATCCGCGTATCCATGGGGTTGCACGACAGTGTGTACTGATAGACGGGGATATCCCGGCGTACCTTCGTGCGCATATACACGTAGCGCCCGTCGGTGATATTGATGGTTTTATTAAAATAACCGAACAGAACGGCGTCATGCAATGGCTTAGAAGAGGTCATCGCGCTGCGCAAAGAATGCCCTTGCATGTCCCGGGGAATGGGTACCTGGAAGAAATCCAATAATGTGGAGGCAATATCGATAGACTGTGTCAGTTTGTCATAGTGCGTGCCGTGCTGTCCGGTTGTGGGGTCCCACAGAAATAGGGGGATATGGCAGATTTCGTTATAATCCGGCATAATATTTTTGCCCCACCAATCATGTTCGCCCAGTAAAAAGCCGTGATCGGTGTGAACCAGCAGCATGGTATCTTTCCACATATCCAGCCGGTCCATTTCATCGAGGACCCGTCCCAAATTGGCATCGCAAAAAGAAAGCAACGCTCCGTAGTGTTCCCGCATGTGGCGGATTTGCTCTTCCGACTCTTCCACGGGAGCGTAAGGAGGCCAGTCCGCTAGTTCGGTACAGTCAGGGTCCAGCCACTTCTTTTGCCACTCAGTGGGGGCGTCAAAGGGCTCATGGGGGTCAAACGCTTCAATCTGTAAAAACCAGTTGTCATAACATGCGTTGCGGCGCATAAAAGACAGGCCGGCTTCAAAAGTAAGCGATTGAGGATAATCGGCGGTGCTTTTCTGTGTTTCGCGGTTTCGGTCATTTTGAAAACCGCCGGGAATACGAATGGCTTTCAAGTCGTCCGGCAAGCGGTTGGCACCCATCATATGGGGAGAGAGTTCTTGTGGCCGGCAATCACCCTGCCAGCGGTCACACTCCTGTCCACGGAAGATTTCAAATGTAGAGTAGCGGCCGTGATACGTAGCGCCACCATCCTGAATATAGTGGTAATGGTCCGTGCACAAATGGGTATGGATGCCGTTTTGCCGCAAAATTTCCGGCATGGAATCATCAAATGGTTCCAATGGGCACCAAGGGGCATGTAAAAAATTTAACCGGCCGGTATGCAGTTCCCGGCGTGCCGGCATACAGGGGAGTGACCCCGCATAGTGCTGGTCAAACACAACGGTTTTTTCTGCAAGTCGCCGAAAGTTGGGTAAATTGGCAGTGCCGCCGTAAGGGGGCAGCCAGTCACGACGCAGCGAGTCAAACATGACCATAATGGCACGCATCGAACAGGTCTCCTTTCTTATTATATATATGTATCATACACGTATCTGTAAGCAGTATATCATACTTTTACTCTGAACGCTATGATGGGATCTGTTTTTCCAAAAGAGGTATGTGAGTTTTCTTCAAAAAAGTTTTTACAATGATAGGGAAGAAAAACGAAAAATATTAAATGAATAATCATTCA
>CAJKJS010000376.1 GCA_905200265.1 uncultured Oscillospiraceae bacterium | reverse complement strand
TGGATGCCCACGCTTCGATTCCCGCTGAGTTTATAGAGAAAAACGCCGCATGTCTGATGGGTGGCGAAAAGGTATGCGGAGGCCGGCGGCCTTGTGTGCCTCAGGAGAAAACACCCTGGCAAAAAACATTGCTGCTGGCGGAAAACTCTTTATTCGGCAGTAGTATTGCTCCTTACCGCCGCAGCCAGGAACACGTATATGTGCAGTCACTCTTTCACGGCTGTTACCGCCGGGAAGTTTTTGAAACCGTGGGCGGCTATAACGAAGAGTTGGTGCGCACAGAAGATAACGAAATGAATTACCGCATACGGGCCGCCGGATACCGGCTGTGCTATGACCCCAATATTCTTTCTTGGCAGTATGTCCGCAGTTCTCTGCGGGGGATGATCCGCCAAAAGTATGGCAATGGAAAATGGATTGCTTTGACGGCCGGTGTGTGCCCGGCGTGTTTGTCCCTATATCACTTTGTGCCGGGTGCTTTTCTATTCGGTATTGTGCTGACCACCGTTCTGTCGCTGTGCGGATGGCCGCTGCTCGGGTGGCTGATGTGGGGGTTATATGCCCTGTTGTGCGTGGTTATGACTTTGTGCTGCGTAAAAGATGAGCATTTTACCCCTGTAGCTTTTTGCATGCCGGTACTTTTTCTTTTACTGCATGTTACATATGGGGTAGGCACCTGGGTAGGGTTTTGCCAATTGCCGTTTTGGAAGAAAAAACATCATGGCGGACAAAGCCGCCGCACAGAAGAAATACGCTGCCTGCTAAAAGAACGATCGACACAGAAAGAAGGAACCACATGACACCCGATGCAAAATTGCGGAACCTGCAACTGAAAGGGCTGGAAATGGCCTCTTATATCTACGATTTTTGCAAAAAGAACGGACTGCTGATCTATTTTTGCGGCGGTTGCTGTATTGGCGCCTTGCGGCACGGTGGTTTTGTGCCATGGGATGACGATGTGGATTTCTTCATGCCCCGGGCTGATTACGAAATGTTTGTGCGCCTGTGGAAAGAGCAGGAAAAGGATGGCCCTTACGTACTGGTGAAATCAGATGAAACACTGGTGGACCGCAACCTGTTTGTAACCATTCGCGACCCCAAAACCACGTTTATTAAAACGTATCAGCAGGACCTGGATTTGTGCCACGGAGTAGCTGTGGACATTTTGCCGCTGGATGGGTACCCCGATTCTGCTTGGGCTCGCAAAAGCCAGGTGGTGTGGGCACTGATCTTTTCGCTTTTCTGTGCCCAAACCGTGCCGGTTAATCATGGAGGGGTCATGGCGGCGGGTTCCAAACTGCTTCTCAGCTTGGTGCGATCGCCCAAACTGCGTTACAAAATTTGGAAGTGCGCGGAACGTCATATGACACGCTGGTCCATCGATGACTGTACGGGGATCACCGAACTGTGCTCCGGTCCCCATTATATGAAAAACCGGTATGAAAAAGAGTGGTTTCAAGCGGCCCAGGAGCATGATTTTGAAGGAATTCCCATGCCGCTGCCAGTGGGGTATGATGCGTATTTGCGTACGGCTTTTGGCGATTATCTTACTTTACCGCCGGAAGACAAGCAGGTGCCTTCTCATGAAGCCGTGCTGATTGATTTAGAGCATCCGTATACCGAACATGCCGACTGTTACGGGGCCGGGCACAAAGCTCAGTCCTGAGAAAAGGCAAGCCCAATAGGAAAGGGGTAAAAAGGTTATGATTTTTGGTGCCGTTTTGGCTGGGGGCGTTGGCAGCCGCATGCATATGGCTGGCATGCCGAAACAGTTTCTCACCCTGGGGGAAAAACCCATTGTGATTCACACGCTGGAAACGTTTCTACTCTGTAGCCGGTTTGACCGGGTTTATGTGGGCGTACATCCGCAGTGGCTCTTGCACATGCAGGATTTAGTGGATACGTTTGTGCCGGGGCAGAAAGACCGTGTTTCTCTGGTGCCCGGCGGCGGCGACCGCAACGACACCATTTTTAAAGTGGTAGCGCAAATCGAGCAGGATTTTGGCGAAAGCGACGACCACATTTTGGTGACCCACGATTCCGTGCGCCCGTTTGTTACTTTGCGTATGCTGGAAGAAAATATTGACGGGGCTTTGCAGTATAAAGCCGTAGATAC
>CAJKJS010000375.1 GCA_905200265.1 uncultured Oscillospiraceae bacterium | reverse complement strand
CACAGCACCTTCCAAATGGCGCCGCCCTTTATAAGGGCCGGCGCCATTTTTTTGCCTTATTTTTCGGTTTGTAAAAGACTTCTCTCGTTGAATCCTACAGAATTTAAGGTGTCATGACAGATTTGATAGCAGTCTTGACAATTGACAAGATGTCACTGTTTGCTTTATCATAAAAAAGCAAAATCAAGAGGGTTTCACCCAAAACAGAAAGGATTCTTTGTCATGTCTTCCTGTAAACAAACCTTACGCCGTTATGCCCATCGCTATTTAATTGACGCCATGGGCGCCATGGCCCAGGGGTTATTTGCTTCGCTTTTGGTGGGTACCATTATCTCCACCATCGGGTCACAGTGCAATTTGGCGCTACTTGTAGAAATCGGAAATTACGCCAAAGCCATGGCTGGTCCGGCTATGGCCGTGGCTATCGGGTATGCCCTAAAAGCATCCCCGTTGGTTCTGTTTTCCCTGGCAGCGGTGGGTCATGTGGCCAACACCCTAGGAGGCCGGGGCGGCCCGCTGGCTGTTTTAGTACTCGCTATCATAGCGCATGAAGTGGGCATGCTGGTCAGCAAAAAGACAAAAATCGACATCTTGGTCACACCGGTTGTCACCTTGCTCACGGGTGCACTGCTGTCGTACTTAATTGCACCGGCTATCGGTCAGGCTGCAGCCTGGCTGGGGGATGTGATTCAATGGGGTACCACCCAACAGCCGCTGCTCATGGGTATCCTGGTTTCGGTGCTGGTGGGGATTGCTCTTACTTTGCCCATCAGCAGCGCCGCTATTTGCGAAGCGCTGGGCCTGGTAGGACTGGCCGGAGGGGCCGCCGTAGCCGGCTGCTGCGCGCAAATGGTCGGCTTTGCCATTATCAGCTTTCGCGAAAACCGCTGGGGTGGACTGGTCGCCCAGGGACTGGGTACTTCCATGCTGCAAGTGCCCAACATTGTACGGAACCCCCGCATTTGGTTAGCCCCCACACTGGCCTCGGCCATTACAGGTCCCTTAGCCACCTGTGTTTTCCATTTGGAAATGAACGGGGCCGCTATTTCCAGCGGTATGGGCACCTGTGGTCTGGTGGGACAGATTGGGGTTTATACCGGTTGGATACAGGAAATAGCCAACGGCACCCGTGCCGCCATCACCGCTATGGACTGGGTTGGCCTTGTGCTCATTTGCTTTATTTTACCTGCACTATTGTCCCTGTTATTTGACCGATTGTTCCGCCGGTTGGGCTGGGTCAAGGATGGTGACATGGCACTGAACTTGTAAAACAGGCAAAAAAAGGACAAAGCCGCCAAAAAGGCGGCTTTTTTCGCCCATTTTTGCTTTTCCCCTTTACTTCCCGACCGGAAAACCGGTATAATCATGAGCATAGACCTATGGTACATACAATGTACCGCTATATTTATCTTGAGGAGGTTATTTTCTATGTTCTGTCCCCATTGCGGCAACAACATAGCCGACAACACCAAGTTCTGCCCGTTCTGTGGCGCTTCGACAGGTGCTTCGGATGCAGCGGCTCCCCAGACGAACCCGACGACTTCGTATGCGGACCCCTACGCACCCCAGAACACCACCAACACCCCGCCCAGCTACATGCCCAACTTTAACGCAGCTGGCCTGGCAAAAACTCCGAAAGCGAAGTATACCAATGTAGTTGCTGTTGTGGCTGCTATTGTATTCTTCATTTCCATGTTCTTCCCGTTTATTTCGGCATCGGCCATGGGGTATACGCAAAGTGCCACGTTCATGGATTGCATCGGAACCGGTGATCCGCTGCTGGTCATCATGATTCTGTTCATGATTGTAATCATTATTTTGCAAATCGCCAAAGCTCCGCAGGCTGCTTCGATTGTACTTGCTGCCATTTCGCTTGTCTTCCTGCTGATTGAAATTGGCGTTGCCAACAGCATGGTAGGCGATTATGCTTCTTACGGCGTAAGTGTTTCCTATTCCTTTGGCTTCTGGCTGATGCTGCTGGCCCATATTGCCATCTTGGCATCGGGTCCGATCCACAAAGCTGTTGTGAAGAAATAAAAATGAAACATTTTAGGGAGCTGTTATTAGAACAGCTCCCTTTTTTCTTAAGTATAATAAAAGTATATTTTACAGCCGTC
>CAJKJS010000374.1 GCA_905200265.1 uncultured Oscillospiraceae bacterium | reverse complement strand
TTCACACACAGCAGGGTATTTTCCCGCACGGCGGCTTCTTCCGTTGACCGCAGGGTGGTATTGATGTTCTCTTTCAAAATAAAGGCCGACGCAATATCCACGGCCAACATAACCAGCGCCAGGGTACACAGAAAAACTTTTTGCCATAACTTCATCGGTGATTCCTGCTTTCCAATCGGTATCCCAGTTTGGAAATGGTGACAAGCCTCCCCTGTAAACCCAACTTTTTGCGCACTTGCTGTACATGGATATCCACTGTACGGCTTTCCCCTTCAAATTCATAGCCCCAAACCGAAGAGAGCAGCTGTTCCCGGCTAACCGCCAGATCCACATGCTTCATTAAAAAGACCAGGACATCAAACTGCTTTGGGGTCAACGCTATTTCTTCTCCGTCTTTCAGCACAATATGGCGCTGCTGGTCCACTTCAATTTCATCATACCGCAGCGCAGACGGCTGCTCTTTGTGATACCGGCGCAGTACCACTTCGATACGGGCCAAAAGTTCCATGGCTTCAAACGGTTTGACAATATAGTCTTCCGCTCCCAGGCGCAGTCCCTTGACTTTATCGGTCACACTGCCCATAGCCGTGAGGAAAATAACCGGAATGCCCCGGCTTTTCACCTTTTCCAATACTCCAAAGCCATCCAGCTCCGGCAACATGATATCCAGCAAAATCAGATCAAAGGACTCCGAAAGAATTCGTGCAACCGCTTCGTTGCCATCGGCACAGCATACGCATTCGTAATCCATCATCGTCAGGGTCGCTTCGATCATTTGGGAAATATGCCGGTCATCTTCCACAATACAAATCCGCGGCATAAAAATCCCCTCCTCTTCAAAAATTCCGTGTTTATTATAGCAAATCCGGTCTCTTTTAGGGGAAATAACGAAGTGAATTTGCAAAAAATTTACGAAAAAAGACCTCCTCCCATTTGGGAAGAGGTCTTCTGCATATCGGATAAGTATAACTTACTGAAGCACACTGATCAAAACGCCAGCCGCCACAGCGGAACCGATAACACCGGCCACGTTCGGACCCATGGCATGCATCAACAGGAAGTTGGCAGGGTTTTCTGCCTGGCCCACTTTCTGGGATACACGAGCCGCCATAGGAACAGCCGATACACCGGCGGAACCAATCAACGGGTTGATCTTGCCGCCCGACAGTTTGCACATCAGTTTGCCCATAAGTACACCGCCCGCTGTGCCGCAGCAGAAAGCGAACAGGCCCAGGAAGATGATGCCCAGCGTCTGGGGAGTCAGGAATACCGTACCGGTGGCCGTAGCGCCTACCGTAGTACCCAGGAAAATGGTGATAATGTTCATCAGTTCGTTCTGCGCCGTCTTAGCGATACGATCCACCACGCCGGCTTCCTTCATCAGGTTACCCAGCATCAGCATACCCACCAGCGAAGCCGCATCAGGCAGCAGCAGAGAGATAATAACCGTAACAACAATGGGGAAGATAATCTTTTCCAGCTTGGAAACCGGACGCAGCTGCGTCATGACGACCATACGCTCTTTCTTTGTGGTCAGAGCTTTCATGATCGGAGGCTGAATAATCGGCACCAATGCCATGTACGAATACGCAGCTACCGCGATCGGCCCAAGCAGTTCAGGAGCCAACCGAGTGGTTACGAAAATAGCCGTGGGGCCGTCGGCACCGCCGATGATCCCAATAGCACCGGCCTGCTTGGTGGTGAAGCCCAGCAGAATCGCGCCGATAAAGGTGATAAAGATGCCCAGCTGAGCGGCAGCGCCCAGAATGAAGCTCTTCGGGTTTGCAATCAGCGGACCAAAGTCCGTCATAGCACCAACGCCCAGGAAGATCAGAGGCGGATAGATGCCCAGCTTTACGCCCTGGTACAGGTACCAGAACAGACCGCCGGTAGTGGGTACGTTATAATACTGCACCCCATCCATTACGGTAATCGCATAGTTTGTGTTGGCCGCTCCATGTTCCGCAATATAGTCAGCCACCGTTTGCAGTTCCGTCGAAGGCTGCGCCATAATGTTGGGATACAGGTTTACCAGCAGCATACCAAAAGCGATAGGCAGAAGCAGCAGCGGTTCAAACTGCTTATGAATAGCCAGGTACAGCAGCACGCAGGAAACAGCGATCATCACATAGTTTTCCCAGGTAGCC
>CAJKJS010000373.1 GCA_905200265.1 uncultured Oscillospiraceae bacterium | reverse complement strand
GGTGAACAATTGGCCACACGTTGTGCCTGTCCTCTATGAAAAACCATAAGCCAACACGGCGGCTGCATCCCCTGTGGTTAGGGCCGTGGTTATTGCGGGCCTTTCTGTTTTTACTGCTGCCACTGGGACAGGCCTTATTTTCCGGCGTTCCCGTATCCCGGACTTTGACAGCTGCCGCTATCGCAGCCGGCATTTTTCTTTTCTTACTGTGGTTCTCGTCTCGCGCCTGGCGTGAGGGTGACCGGCTAACCGTGGAAAAAGGAATTTTCCTGCGGCAAAAATCCTTTTTCTCTCTATCCCGGTGCCGTGCCTTACAGGTAAAAACACCGCTGACGTTTCGCTTATTTCAAGGGTGTCTGGTGGAGTTACCGGGACGAGGTCGCCGGTTTTCTTTTCCTTTACCCCGTCGCATGGCACTCACGTTGTTCCCTTCCTGTTCCCAAAAACCGCTGTTTACTTCTTCTCTACCAGCGTCGCTCTGTTGTGCTTTTTCGCAATCCGGCCCTCTGGGCGGCGTCTTACTGCTGGCCATGTGGCTGCGCCGGTGGGAAAATTTGCCCGGCGTACCCACACAGGTTTCTTCCACATTGGAAAACCTGGATTCCCTTTCCGCTTTCTTTGAAACGGCGGATCTTGTGGGACAACTCTTACTCTGGGGCTGGCTTTTTTCGTTTTTTCATCGTTTTGGGTGCCTATGGCCTTGTCGCCTTTATCGTGTACAGGGCGGTTTTTTGCTGCAACAGGGATTCTGGCCCCCCAGCCGCACATTTTTCTCCGCCCGGCGAGTGGTTTCGGTCTTTCAGGCTTGGCGTCCCCCCTGGCCGGCGCGGTATGGTTGTCTGGTGGTCAATTTATGGGGATGCTCCCAGCGGCAAGCCTTTTATTTGCCGTTATCCCGTCGTTTGCCCCCTTTTTTATCGAAAACAGACACCGAACCCTCCCACCGTCTTTATATTTCCTATTTGTGGCTTCCTACTCTATGGCTAGGGGTATCGGTTCTTTTGCCTTTTGTGGCCCTGCGCATAGCACCTACTCTTTTTTTACTGTCGTTTTTCCCGCTGCCCCCGGCCGCTCGTTTTTGGCTGGCCCGGTGGTACTGTGCCCGTTTCGGCTTCTTTCGTGGCGGCCGGCGCTGTGCACTTCTCACATGCCGGGGCAGCTGGTTATATGCCGGCCGGTTTATGACTCCGCTTTCCATGATGACCGTGCGTCAGTTTCCCTGGCAGCAAAAAAAGAAAACCGGGCGCCTGGTTGTGCGGGTAGGGGGGCAAACCTGGCGCTTGCTTACGGTGTTTCCTCTTCCTGATTTTTCCTGCATGGTATATCCAAACCGTGCGGGTCCTGCTTCTCCTTCCAATTTCTCCGGATGACGGTATCAGTGAACCGTCATCCGGCGTTTTTGTTTTGGGCGCGCATGTTCCTAAACAACACCAAAAAGAAATTGTAACGAAAATAGAACTTATAAAAAATCCTTACATCGCGCCGATTGCACGCTGTATAATAAAGGACAGTGCCGCCAAGTGGCACGGCACTGCTTTTGATAAAACAGTGTCCCACCCATTTATGACATAAAGGAGTATTTCATGCCCAAAACACTTTTTCAACGCATCGTCTTTACGTTTATCATGGCCCTCATTATGGTTTATGGTATGATCGTGTATAACGTCGCTCTGAATACCGGCGGCGTAACGGATACTACCTTTTATTTAGCTTTACACGAACTGCCCATTATGATGCCTATCGCTTTTCTTCTGGAATTCTTTGTGGTAGAAAAGCTGGCGACAAGGCTGGCGTTTTCTTTTATGCGGCCCACTGACCGGCCTGCCCTCATCACCTATGCCATTTCGCTGATGATTGTGTGCCTCATGTGCCCGACCATGAGTTTAATCGCTACCTTTTTGTTTAAGGAACCCAGCTTTGGCACATGGATTCAGACGTTTGGTTGTAATATGCCCATGGCCTTGTGCTGGCAGTTATTGTATTGCGGGCCGCTGACTCGTCTGATTTTCCGAACTTTGTTCCGCCGCCAGCTAAAAGCCACCGAGACGCAGCCCGTTCCGGCCGCTGAATAATGTTTGCTAATATAAAAGAGGTAGAGAAAGTGTGAACCGAACCAGAAAAACTGGACAATAGACAAAACGGCCCCCTGTGTAGGATA
>CAJKJS010000372.1 GCA_905200265.1 uncultured Oscillospiraceae bacterium | reverse complement strand
AATGGAAATGATTCCCAGCGCAATGTTCCACGCACCGGTTTTCCCCGTCACTTTATCCAGCTCTTCGGAAATCTGCATAAACAACTTCCCTCTTTCACTGAAGAAATTCCAACCGGTTCCATTTTGCGCCGGTTTTTTATTATTATAGCAGAGAAAGCTGCTTTTCACCAGCTTTTTTTGTAAAAAACTGCGAGGTTTTTTACAGCCGTTCCCGATTTTCCCGCGTGACCTGCTCCACAAAGTCATCTAGACTCATAACCGTGGTCTGGTTTGTATCGCGATGACGTACCGAAATATTGCCTTCTTCGGCTTCTTTGGCACCGATCACCAGCATATACGGCACACGGCCCACCTGCTGGGCTTCACGGATCTTATACCCGATCTTTTCGTCGCGTTCATCCAGTTCCACACGCACTTTGGCACTGCGCAGCTTTTCGTACACCATTTTGGCGTAATCCATGCTCTTTTCGGATACCGGCAGTACTTTTACCTGCACCGGCGCCAGCCACACGGGGAATTTGCCGGCAAAGTGTTCCGTCAGAATGCCGATAAACCGTTCAATCGAACCAAAGCACACGCGATGGATCATAATCGGACGGCGGCGGCTACCGTCTTCCGCCGTGTATTCCAAATGGAAGTTCAGCGGCATCTGGAAGTCCAGCTGAATGGTACCGCACTGCCAGGTACGGCCCAGACTGTCCTGCAGGTGGAAGTCAATCTTCGGGCCATAGAAAGCACCGTCGCCTTCATTGATCACATAATCAAGCCCCAGTTCTTCCAGCGCGCTTTTCAGACCGTTGGTTGCGGCTTCCCAGTCTTCGTCGCTCCCCATGCTGTCTTCCGGACGGGTGGACAGTTCGATAAAGTACTTAAACCCAAACTTTTCGTACACTTCATTGATCAAGTGTACCACACCCTTGATTTCCTGGGTGATCTGATCGGGACGCATAAAGATGTGAGCATCGTCCTGCGTAAAGCAGCGCACCCGGAACAGCCCGTGCAGCGCACCGCGCATTTCATGACGGTGTACCACACCCAATTCACCGATTCGCAGCGGCAGGTCACGGTACGAATGCAGCCCATTGCGATACACCATAACGCCACCGGGGCAGTTCATGGGTTTGATGCAATAGTCTTCATCATCGATTTTCGTGCTGTACATGTTATCTTTATAGTGATCCCAGTGGCCGCTGGTCTCCCACAAATGCCGGTTCATGATCATAGGCGTGGAAACTTCCACATAATTTTCTCTGGTGTGGATATCGCGCCAATAATCAATCAGGGTGTTTTTCAGCACCATGCCCTTGGGCAGGAAGAACGGGAAGCCGGGGCCTTCGTCACAGAGCATGAAAAGTCCCATTTCCTTGCCAATGCGGCGGTGATCCCGCTTTTCGGCTTCTTCCAACATTTTCATATGTTCGTCCAGTTCAGCCTGGGTGGCAAAGGCCGTACCGTTAATACGGGTGAGCTGCTTGTTATTTTTATCGCCCCGCCAGTACGCGCCCGACTGCCGCGTAACCTTAAACGCTTTGAGCGCTTTCGTATAGGTCAGGTGCGGGCCTACGCACATGTCAATATATTCGCCCTGCTGGAAGAAGCTGATAACCGCATCATCGGGCAGGTCGCCAATGTGTTCCACTTTGTACGTTTCACCGCGGTCCTGCATCAGCTGAATCGCTTCATCCCGGGGCAGGATAAACGGTTTAATGGGGAGGTTTTCTTTGACGATTTTGCGCATTTCCTTTTCAATCGCCGCCAAATCCTCATCGCTGAGTTTTTCGTCGCCCAAATCCACGTCATAGTAAAAACCATTTTCCGTAGCGGGACCATAGGCGAACTTTGCCTGGGGATGCAGGCGCTTGACGGCCTGAGCCATAATATGGGCGGCCGTATGGCGCAGAATACCCAGCTGTTCCTGGGGCTCACATTCCCGCACGTTTCCATCGCTCATGATGACTTTCATAATAGACTACCTTCTTTCTTTTTTCGATCAAGGTTCCCGGCATACGGCCGGGGGTGTCCGACATGAAAAAAGCACCCTCAAACGGGTGCTTACCCGTTCAAGGGTGCCAAAACGGCACGGTTCCACCTTGTGTTTCACTCATTTGAGCCCATAACGCAGGCAACACGGCGCACATTGCGGAAAAAGCCGAGGGGCTCTTTT
>CAJKJS010000371.1 GCA_905200265.1 uncultured Oscillospiraceae bacterium | reverse complement strand
CCCTCCCGAACGTGATGTGGGTGATGATCGCTGTTTTTCTCATGGAAAACGCTCCTTTCAAAAAAGTTTTAAGTGGGCAGGAAAAACCGACCCGGAAAAAAGTATAGCAGACCCTACGCCCCATAACAAGGGACCGACCTTCGAAATGCCGAACAAAAAAGCGGCTTGTTTTCTGGTAAAAACAGAAAACAAACCGCTTTTCAGGACCACCAGGGCCGGTTACAGGCTTTTTCTACCGCTTTTTTTCGGGATTTTTGCTCCGACGGCAAACCGTGATATAAACGGTACAGGGCCATTACGGCGCACCACGACCGGAAATCCTGGCGGGAAAACCCCAGGCGTTTTTTCATATAGTGGCGGTAACATTTCGCCATACACCATCCAAGAGCTTGGAGTCGCCGCCAGGCAAACCAGTGCTGCCCCGGGGTACGAGGAACCAGGGAAAGCAGCAAAAACGTGTGTGCAACATCCGATAGAGGACAACCTGTATGGGCGGCCCCCCAGTCGATGACGTAGGTCTTCCCCCGGCAAGTAAGCAGGTTACCGGGGTGAAAATCCCCGTGGCATACTTTATTCCCCTGTGGAAGGGTGTCCAGTAGCCGCAGGATGGAGAGAAGGTCCTTTTTCGGCAGCCTTTCTGGCTGTGCTTGCAGAGTATATAGCTGTTCCCGCAAAGAAGGCAAATTGGCAGGGCCAGGGATGGACAGAATTTTTTCGTGCAGGGCGCTAAACGACCGCATAAATCCCGCTAGGTGTAGAAGATGGCGCATGAGCTCCGACAGAGCCGAGGGGCCGTCGATCTGTTCGATAATCTGGGCCGGGCGGCCGTGGTACGTGGTAACGCCATAAAATGTGGGGATCGGAATGTGGTGGGCCGCCAGTTGTGGGAATAAAGTGGTTTCCACGGAAAAATCCACGTGGCCGCTGCGGGGCACCCGCAAAAGCCGGTGAGAGTCCAGCTGGTACAAATCGGCTTCGCCACCCTGGGCAAACAACGGTAGAGGAGTTCCGGCTTCATGAGTAGCTCCTTTTGGGGCATAGGATTCTTTCATCAACCAGCTGGCGGCTTTTTGGGCTATGGGGTTGGTTACCCGGGTAATCTGCCCTACAAAAATGGCGGCGAGTACCGTGCCCTCCCGCACGCCATAGAGCCCATGCAGGAAAACGGTGGACAAAATGACCGACAAGCACACCAGCGTGACATCAAAGGCGGTTTTCATAGAGCCGAACCGCACCGGTGCCACCTGGCACACGGCCAGCACTACACCTTCTCCGGCAGTGGTGACCAGTTTGGCGGCTACTTCGATACTGACACCCACAGCTACCAGCACGATACCCAGCACACATAGCAGAAGCTGCACAAAGTAGCCGGTGGGGGGCAGGCCTGCTAGCACTTGTCCCCACAGGTCGATCATACTGCCAAATAAAATGGCAGCGGGGAATTGTAAGAGCTGGAAGGGATCGTACCGGCGGCGTAAAATGATAATTTGAATGACGACAAACAGGCCGTTCATGATGATAGTTGTGGTGCCCACCGATAAGGACGACATCAGTGATGTAACGTACGGCAAACTGGAAATCGGAGATGTACCCAGATCGGCCTTGATGGAAAGGGCCACACCCAGGGCCATGAGGATTAGGCCGATAGCCAGCAGGATGGTTTGCTTTACGGGATGGGGAGAGGTGCGTTTTGCTTGCATGTATTAGGGTCCCTCCTTTGGTTCGGACAGCGGAAAGGCGGCGCACAACTGGGTGAGCAGGGTTTTGAACGTCTGGATGTCTTCCGGTTTCCAGCCGGCCAGGGCTTTTTCTTCCGCCTGATGGAAAATATCGTCCATGGCCTGGGCAGCCGCAGTGCCTTTTTCGGTCAGTGATACGAACAGCGACCGGCGGTTTCCCGGTTTTTGCCGGCGAACAATCAGCCCTGCCTGCTCCATACGCAGCAGGATGCTGCCCGCTGTGGCGGGTTCAATTTCGCAATACGCGGCAATGGTCTTTTGATCGGCTTCCCCAACTTTTTGTAAAAAGTCCAGCACTTTGGGCTGGCCAGGGGTCAGCGACAGGGCCGCCGCCTGTAGAAGGATATACCGGGACAGGTTTGAATGGGCTTTCATGAGAAGATAGTGAAGACTTTCCATGTGATGGCCTTTCTTTTTATAAATAAGTATTCTTATAATA
>CAJKJS010000370.1 GCA_905200265.1 uncultured Oscillospiraceae bacterium | reverse complement strand
GGATTTTGGTATCTATCCCATGGTTACCTCGTCGTCCACGCTGGCCGGTTACGGAGCAGTGGGCGCTGGTGTACCGCCGTATGAAATCAAACAGATTATCACGGTGGTCAAAGCTTACTCCAGCGCCGTAGGGGCCGGGGAATTTGTCAGTGAAATCTTCGGCGAAGAAGCCGATGAGCTCCGTCGCCGCGGTGGTGACGGTGGCGAATACGGTGCCACAACGGGCCGGCCGCGCCGCATGGGTTGGCTGGATCTGGTGGCTTCCCGGTATGGCTGCCAGGTGCAGGGTGCTACCGATGTAGCCTTTACGGTATTGGATGCACTGGGCTATCTGGATGAAATCCCTGTGTGTGTTGCGTATGAACTTGACGGCAAGCGTCTGGAATCCTTCCCGGTAACCAGCCAGCTGAAACACTGCAAACCGATTTACGAAGTATTGCCCGGTTGGAAGTGTGACATCCGCGGGATTCGCAAGTATGAAGACCTGCCAGAAAACTGCCGGAAGTACATCGAATTTGCTGAAAAGCACATTGGTGTGCCGTTCACCATGATCAGTAATGGTCCGGCTCGAGAAGACATTATCTATCGCGAAAAAGTCTGATACAAAAAAGCGCTGGTACAGGGTTTCTGTGCTGGCGCTTATTTGGCTTTTAGAATGCAGGAATTTTTCCTGTACAAGGAAAGGTGGGTATGAGTTATGTGTGGCATTGTCGGTTATGTAGGGTACGATCCCGCCACGCCGATTTTGTTAAAAGGACTGGAAAAACTGGAATACCGTGGGTATGACTCGGCTGGTGTGGCGGTATACGACGAAAAGCGCGGCCTTCAGGTGGAAAAAGCAAAAGGAAAGCTGAAAATCCTGTACGATAAACTGCATGGCGGCCAAGATTTAGACGGTACGATCGGCATTGGGCATACCCGTTGGGCAACGCATGGCGCTCCTAGCGACATCAATTCCCATCCGCAAGTGAGTGATCACGGAAAATTTGCCGTGGTACACAATGGAATCATTGAAAACTATCTAGCTCTGAAGGAATACCTGATGGGGAAGGGTGTGACATTTGTTTCTGAAACAGATACAGAAGTCATTGCACAGCTGCTGGAATATTACTATAAAGGCGACATTTTTGCAGCGCTTGTGAAAGTATTGCAAAAATTGGAAGGTTCGTACGCATTGGGTGTTATTTGTTCCGACTCGCCCGATGAAATGTATGCGGTGCGCAAAGATAGCCCCCTGATTGTTGGATTGGGCCAGGGTGAAAACTTCATTGCTTCTGACGTACCGGCCATTCTTTCGAAAACGCGGGACATTTACCGCCTGAAAGATCAGGAAATCGTCCGACTGACCCGGGAAAAAGTGGAAGTCATGAACATGGACGGCGAACCAATTGAAAAAACGCCGGACCATATTGATTGGGATGTGAATGCAGCCGAAAAGGGCGGGTATGAACATTTCATGTTTAAAGAAATCATGGAACAGCCCAAAGCCCTGCGCGATACAATTTCCCCCCGGATTAAGGATGGACGGATTGTACTGGATGACATTACGCTAACCCGGGAACAAGTGGAACAGTTCCACCGCATTTGCATTGTGGCTTGCGGCTCGGCGTACCATGTAGGAGTCGTGGCGAAATATACCCTGGAAAAAATGACGCGGATTCCGGTGGAAGCAGAAGTGGCTTCGGAATTGCGTTACCGGGACCCGATCATTGATGAACACACGCTGGTAATCGTGATTAGTCAGTCGGGCGAAACCGCCGACACGCTGGCCGCTCTGCGGGAAGCGAAAAAATGTGGAGCCCGCGTGCTTTCCATTGTCAACGTTGTGGGCAGCTCCATTGCCAATGAATCCGACGACGTGATTTATACCTGGGCGGGTCCTGAAATTGCGGTGGCAACTACGAAAGCCTATAGTACCCAGTTGGCCGTTGTGTATATGATTACGCTGTACCTGTCGGATCTTCTGGGAACAATTTCCTCTGATGAGTACACCTATTATGTGGATTGTCTGCAAAAACTGCCTGATCAGATAGAAGAAGCGCTGCAGCACAAAGAGAAGATCCAGTATTTTGCTTCCAAGTACTTTAATGCCCGCGATATTTTCTTTATCGGCCGGAACCTGGATTACGCCCTTTCCATGGAAGGTTCCTTGAAACTGAAGGAAATTTCGTATATCCACAGTGAAG
>CAJKJS010000369.1 GCA_905200265.1 uncultured Oscillospiraceae bacterium | reverse complement strand
AAAAACAAATCCCGGACTGTAAAAAGCCCGGGATTGCGCGTAAAATAGAGTTATGGAACGATGAAATAGAATAAAAAAAAAGGGGGGGGGGGATCCGGAGCGGCTATTTTTGTGTTTTATTTGACTTTATCGTCCGAACGACTGGCTGGAATCCTTTTTAGGAGACAGAATATGTCGTTTTTGCTGGAACCGCTTTTTCTCTTGTTCTTTTTCCTTATACAAGGCCATAACCCGTTGTGCCCGTTTCCGGACAAAGGCCGTCAGGTACTGCAAGGTTTTAGGCGGCAACGGACAAGTCGGATGGTTTTCAAAAGAAAAAGCGGCTAATTTCCGCAGCCCTTCTCTATGCCGTTTTTCTACAAACAGCTTGGCCTGCGTATCGAACCGAAGGGATGCTCCCTGGCCGCCAGCCCCCTGCATATATTCGTCAAGATGGGCTAAATCATAGCTGCTGGCGTCATACAAGAGTGATCGGCCATTATCGAAAATCGGGGCAGGTCTAAGGAATCGGCCGGTGTCATTGTCTACCAGGTATCCGAAATTTGCAAAATGCCGGTCTTTATTACAAATCAGGCTGTCGAAGACCATCATGTCCGCGTACTCCTTCTGCCCATAAATGTCCGCCATTTTGACCTGATTTTCCAAATCGCTGTCGTCTAATTCCTGCATATCCAGCCCCTTACAGGAGAAATAGGTATAGGCGTCTACGTATCCTTCCTTGGCACTAGTGAATAATTTACACAGACTGACGGTTTCCTGGACGCCGTCTGAATGGGTGTATTTTTCCAGCTGGTAGTCTACGTGGGGAATCTTCATGATTTGCGCCACTTGCGCCGCATACCATTCGAGGGAGGCCTGCGTACGGCCATCCGACCGGGGCATGAAGTCATCGCCCTTCATGAGGTAAATATCCCCTTTCCGCCTGGTCCAGCATTTTTTCAGGGCCCCGCTGGAAGTGGTTTCCGGCGTGGTGATAATGCCTGGAACTTTGACGCTGTAGCCAGTGAAAGCTACCATCGCCAGCCGTTCGTTGAACGGATGGTCGTATAAGTTACAATCCGCCCATTTTTGCGGGAAATCCTTGGCGGTGATCCAATAAGCATCATTTACCGACAAAGCCTGCGTTACATCGGCATATCGCAACGGGTTCTGGTCGTCGTTGATGGAGCTTAGGATGTTTTCGACGAACTGCCGGTTCTTCGGAGCCTTTCGTTTCTGGATCCATCGGTACAGCTGTTGTTCTGTGACCGTTTTTTCCATAGAGAAGGATTTCGGCCATAAGGCGGCATTTTCTTCATAAATCTTGTCTATATGGATCCGATAGGTCGTATTCTGCGTATAGTTGATGACTTGTTCTTTCTTGTACAGCGAAAAGTCGATTAAGGGGATATCCTTGGATTGTAAGGTATACTCTCTTACTTTTTCAATAGCCATCGTGCATCCTCCTTTCCTTCCATCCTATACATGTGTATAGTATATCATATTATACAATTATACACATGTGTATGTTTCCCGCTCCTTATTTATCTTTTCCCGGATGCGTCAAAGCCCCGAACAGGGCGTAGGCCTTCTTGATTTTAGTCGTGCTCTCCGTTACTCTGAGAAAGGAAAAGTTAGGTCTTTTTTATTTCGTTAGGACTTCCCTGATTACGAATCGAAAAGAATCGAGGTAATCATTTCAGAAGAATTCATCGAATATTATTTAGAAAAAGTTTACAAGCAAAAAAAATACGATGGACAAATGTCTGAAATTTTCCAGACTTTCATCCATCGTATCACGGTTTTCACGAACTATATTGCCATACAGTATGCGTTCTGTGAGAACCTTCCTATACCCGAAACCCCAGTCATTATGCGGGGTTCTAACAAGTCAAAGATGGTGCGCCTAGAAGGATTCGAACCTTCGCACCCGGTTCCGGAGACCGGTGCTCTATCCCCTGAGCTATAGGCGCAAGTAAGTGGTGACCCAGTAGGGATTCGAACCCTAGACCCACAGCTTAGAAGGCTGTTGCTCTATCCAGCTGAGCTACTGAGTCTCAAAAAATGGAGCGGGTGATGGGAATCGAACCCACATAACCAGCTTGGAAGGCTGGCGCTCTACCACTGAGCTACACCCGCATCGGTCGGTAATGGTCGGAGCAGCAGGATTTGAACCTGCGACCCCCTGGTCCCAAGCCAGGTGCGCTACCAAACTGCGCTATGCCCCG
>CAJKJS010000368.1 GCA_905200265.1 uncultured Oscillospiraceae bacterium | reverse complement strand
TATTCAGGTCGGAGGCCCCGCTTTTTTGCGTTTTAACCCCTTTTCCCCGTTGTCGGATGTGTGGAAGTTTCCGGCAGAAAAATAGATGGATTGACAAATCCTGAAAACAGGTTAATTTCAAATCCCTGAAGCGCAGGGGAGTGGCGAGGATGCGAAAAGCGCGTACATCATTGATTGGAAGGATAATCCTGTACGGTCAGAAAAATCACAAAATAAATGTTGACTGTTCAGTCTATAATTGTTATATTGATATAGACCGAATGGTCAATTTTATTTGAAGGTGAATTCATGATACAAGAAGAAAAAACTTGCCGTACAAAAGAACGCATTTTGCAAGCGGCGATAACAGAATTTGGAACAAAGGGATATTCGGCTGCCACGATAGGAGCCATTTGCAGCGAATATGGCATAGCGAAAGGGCTGCTGTATCACAATTTTGCGGGAAAGGACGACCTGTATTTAGCCTGCGTATCACGCTGTTTCGACGGGGTGACGGCATATCTGCAGGGACAGGATTTTGGCACGGACCTGCAACGCTATATGGAATGCCGATTTCGGTATTTTTTGAAGTTCCCTCGTTATGCCGGGATTTTTTTCGAGGCTATGCTTCAGCCGCCAACAGGACTGAAAGCAGAGATAAAAAAGCGAAAGGAAAATTTTGACCGATATAATCGATGTATTTACCGCAATGCCCTCGCTGAGATGACACTGCGGAAAGATATTACCGAAAAAGATGCGCTGGAATATTACGAGATTATGCAAGAAATGTTCAATGGCTATTTCAGCAGTCCAGCCTATTCTGGCAAGGACTTTCAAGCTCTTGGGTCGGAACATGAAAATCGCCTTTCAAAAATTTTGGATTTCATGTTGTATGGCATAGCAGAAAGAGGCGCGAAACAATGATTTTATTACTTTTTCGATTGCTTGTTGCGATTATCCTAGCATTTATAACGGGAAAAATGATTTCAAAATGGAAGCTTCCCTCCATCCTGGGATGGCTGATTGCCGGTATGATTCTGGGTCCTCATGCGCTGTCTCTGGTGAACAATGAATTGCTGAATGCCGTCTGGTACCAAAGCATCATGCATGTTCTGGAATGCGCTGTTGGTCTGATGATCGGTACCGAATTAGTGTGGAGAAAAATAAAAAAATCCGGACGCTCTATCATCATTACTACTCTCACCCAATCTTTAGGGACGTTTCTGTTGGTGTCGCTGGTGTTCGGCCTGGTGTTTTATTTTTCTCATATCCCGTTATATCTGGCCTTTCTTTTCGGTGGTATCGCACTGGCTACCGCCCCGGCGCCGGCTCTGTCCATCGTGCGGGAATTTAAGACCAAAGGCCCGGTCACCTCTACCCTGATTCCAATGGCGGCTCTGGATGACATCGTTGGCTGCATTGTCTTTTTCAGCACGATGGCGATTGTGGCGGGAAACCTATCCGCCGGGGATTTGCCGGCCTATATGATTCCTTTGATCGTCATTTTACCGTTGGTAATAGGCGTGGTCACCGGCCTGTTGGCGGGAGTCGTATTGAAAAAGGAACGCGGTACGCCGCTGACTCTGGCTTTGCTCTGTGCTGCCATTCTCATTGCCTCCGGCGTGGGATTCCTGTGTAATAGCCTGCTGCCCAGTCCGGTGCTCAACTTCATGCTCATCGGCATGGCGTTTTCCGCCACTTTTTCCAATATGGTATCAGAGAAACGGCTGGAACAAATCATGAAAGGCTTCAACCCGATTCTGGGTGTAGCAATGGTTATTGTTATTCTAAATCTCGGCGCACCGCTGGATTTCCATTTGATCCTGGGTGCGGGCCTGTTTACAGCGATTTATATTGTTTCCCGCGCCCTGGGAAAATACTTTGGAGCTTTTTTCGGCGCATCCATCACCAAATCCCCCAAAATCGTACGCAATTTCCTGGGATTCACTCTGCTGCCCCATTCAGGCGTATCGCTGGTTTTTACCGGCATTGCCGTTTCGATGCTGACCGGTCCGGCTCCGGAGTGTGCGAAAATTATGCAGGGTACGATTGCTGCTGCAGCCGTTATCAACGAAATTATCGCTGTTATCGCGGCCAAAAAGGGCTTTGAGTGGGCAGGAGAATTTAATAAAGAGGAAGAAAAGAATGAAAAAGATTTATCTGCCAATTGAGGAAAAGGTATATAGATAAACTGCCGTAGCCAACATTTTATGGACGCGGTGTATGCGCATCTAAAGTATC
>CAJKJS010000367.1 GCA_905200265.1 uncultured Oscillospiraceae bacterium | reverse complement strand
CGCCGGGCGGCCTTGATTTCATCTTTTGAGGAGGCATGGATTTTTATGGACGCCATGGTTTTTGTGGCAATCGGGTCCCTTATTGCGCTGATATTCGCAGGGGCCATGTTTGCCCGGGTACGAAAGGAATCACCCGGCACACCGGAGATGGAGCATATCTCCCAGGCGGTCAGCCGGGGCGCTTCGGCGTATTTAAGGCGGCAGTATAAAGGGGTGGGGATTTTCTTCCTCGTCATCTTCCTCATACTGCTGGGGATGGCCGTGGCCGGACTGCTCAGCTACTTTACGCCGTTTGCGTTTTTGACCGGCGGCTTTTTCAGCGGCCTGTCCGGCTTTATCGGCATGAAAACGGCCACCATGGCCAATGCCCGCACGGCCAACGCCGCCAGCCGGAGCTTAAACCGCGGGCTGCGGGTGGCGTTCTCGGCCGGCAGCGTCATGGGCTTTACGGTGGTCGGCCTGGGTCTTTTGGACCTGTCGATCTGGTACTTCTTCCTGCATTTCTGGTACACCAGCGTGCAGCCGGTGGCCGGAGAAGCGGAACTCATCGGGAACATCACCTCGAATATGCTCACCTTTGGCATGGGCGCTTCGTCCATGGCCCTGTTCGCCCGGGTCGGCGGCGGCATCTTCACCAAAGCGGCCGACGTAGGCGCTGACCTTGTGGGCAAAGTGGAAGCCGGTATCCCCGAAGACGACCCCCGCAACCCCGCCGTTATCGCCGACAACGTAGGCGACAACGTGGGCGACGTGGCCGGTATGGGCGCCGACCTGTACGAATCCTATGTGGGTTCCATCGTGTCCACCAGCGCCCTGGCGGTAGCCGCGGGCTTCGGCATGAACGGGGTGGGCGTGCCCATGATGCTGGCGGCCATGGGCGTACTGTGTTCGCTCTTTGGCACGTTCTTCGTGCGCACCAAAGAAGGCGCCAGCCAGAAAAACCTGCTGCGCGCTCTGCGCACCGGCACGTACATCAGCGCCATTCTCATCGCGATTGTGTCGTTCTTTGCCGTGCGCTGGCTGCTGCCGGCGAATACGGGCGTATACTTCTCCATTCTCAGCGGCCTGATCGCCGGTGTGGCCATCGGCGCGTTGACCGAATACTACACCAGCGATACCTACCGTCCCACCCGGCGGCTGTCCGATTCCAGTGAAACCGGCAGCGCCACAGTCATCATCAGCGGGCTGTCCCTCGGCATGCTCTCCACCGTCGCGCCGGTCGTTATTGTGGGCGTGTCGGTACTTATCAGCTACTTCCTCAGCGGCGGCGCCCAGGACTTTAATATGGGCCTTTACGGCGTGGGCGTGTCGGCGGTGGGGATGCTCAGCACCCTGGGCATCACCCTTGCCACCGATGCCTACGGCCCCATTGCCGATAACGCAGGCGGCATCGCCGAAATGACCCACATGCCCGCTACCGTGCGGGAGCGCACCGACGCCCTCGACAGCCTTGGCAACACCACCGCCGCCACGGGCAAGGGCTTTGCCATCGGCTCGGCGGCTATTACGGCCCTGGCGCTGATCGCTTCTTACATTGATAAAGTCCACCAGATCGACCCGTCGTTTGTGATGGATCTTACCATCACCAACCCGACGGTGCTCATCGGTCTGTTCATCGGCGGCATGCTGCCGTTCCTGTTCGCGGCCCTGACCATGGACGCCGTGGGCAAAGCGGCCCAGAGCATCGTCAGGGAAGTCCGCCGCCAGTTCCGCAGCATTACCGGGCTGATGGAAGGCAAAGCGGAACCCGATTACGCCAAATGCGTCGATATGTGCACCCGCAGCGCCCAAAAACTGATGCTGGCCCCGGCGCTCATCGCCGTGATCACTCCTATTGTGGTGGGCCTGGTGCTGGGCGTCAACGGCGTGGCCGGGCTGCTGGCCGGTACCACGGTCACCGGCTTTGTACTGGCTGTCATGATGGCCAACGCCGGCGGTGCATGGGATAACGCCAAAAAGTACATCGAAGGCGGCGCCCACGGCGGCAAGGGCAGCGATTGCCACAAAGCGGCCGTGGTCGGCGACACCGTAGGCGACCCGTTCAAAGATACCAGCGGGCCTTCCATTAACATTCTGATCAAGCTCACCAGCATGGTCTCCATCGTGTTTGCCGGGCTGATCGTCGCCTACCATCTGCTGTAAAAAGAAAAACAGGCAACAAAAAGCCCCCGCCTAAATGAACCGAACCAGTAAAAACGGACAATAGACAAAACGCCCCCTGTGTAGGA
>CAJKJS010000366.1 GCA_905200265.1 uncultured Oscillospiraceae bacterium | reverse complement strand
GGACGGCCGGGCCGTGGGGAACCCTATCAAGGGGTTCCCTTTTTTACGTTTAGCGAAATGATGCTGGGTGCGCAGCCGGGCAGCTGGTGCCGTCATGATTTGGCTTTTCACGTTCAGCGAAATGTCGCTGGGTATGAAGCCGGGGAAGCTCACGCCGTCACGCTTGGGCTTTTAAGTGCGCTGCCGTGAAACTTTTTTGCCACACAAACATGTCCGGCGTATCCCGGTGAATCCCGGCGTTGTGCGGATGGGACTTAGCGGGCCGGGCTAGGAAAAAAACGCCGAAAACGTTCTTTTTGACCAAAATTGGGCAAAATTTCACTTTGTGTTTTGGTAGGGGGTATGGTATGATAAGGCCATGCAAGGAACAAAAAATCATGCGGGCCACCGGAGAAGGCGCCGGCCCCCCTTGCAGGAAAGGAAGAGGCCTATGGATCCCATGGTCTGGGTATGGTTGGCTGTTGTGATAGCCGCCGTGATTGTGGAAGGATACACCGCACAGCTGGTGTCGATCTGGTTTGCCGTAGGGGCCCTGGTGGCGTTGATCGCCGGGATGGCCAACGTGCCTTTGTGGGGCCAGTTGCTGCTGTTTGCCGCGGTTTCCCTTTTGACTGTGCTGCTCACCCGTCCGCTGGTGCGGCGCCGCATAACCCCTCGCCGGGAGGCCACCAATGCCGACCGTTATGTGGGGATGCAAGGGGTAGTTTTGCAGGCGATCGACAACGTACAGGGAAAAGGGCAGGTAAAAGTGCAGGGCAGCATTTGGACCGCCCGTGCCGAACAGGAAGATGGAGCGATTCCCGAAAAAGCGGCTGTAACGGTGGTGCGCATTGAAGGCGCCCGGCTCATTGTGCGGCCTGACTGACCTTTCGAAACGTAAGTCGCAAGAGTAGCGTCTTGTACTTATGCATAACAAGAGGAGGAATAATTTATGAAATGGTTTGCTATGATGCCCTTGGCAACCAGCCCGGTAAACCCGATTGTGGTTGTTATTGCCGTGCTGGTGATTTTGGTGGCGATTGTTGCCATCGCCAATATCAAAGTGGTGCCCCAGGCCCACGCCTACGTCATTGAACGGTTGGGCGCGTACCAGAGCACCTGGGGAACGGGGCTGCACTTTAAGATCCCGTTTATTGATAAGATTCAGCGTAAAGTGTCCCTAAAGGAACAGGTCATCGATTTCCCACCCCAGCCCGTCATCACGAAAGATAACGTGACCATGCAGATTGACACGGTGGTGTATTTTGAAATCACCGACCCGAAAATGTATACCTACGGCGTGGAACGCCCCATTTCCGCCATTGAAAACCTGTCGGCCACCACGCTGCGGAACATCATCGGTGAAATGGAACTGGATCACACCCTGACAAGCCGCGATGTGATCAACAGCAAAATCCGCGTGATTCTGGACGAAGCTACGGACGCGTGGGGCATTAAAGTCAACCGTGTGGAACTGAAGAACATCATCCCGCCCCGGGAAATTCAGGACGCCATGGAAAAACAGATGAAGGCCGAACGGGAACGCCGTGCCCGGATTCTGGACGCCGAAGGCGAAAAGCGCAGCGCCATTCTGATTGCCGAAGGGCACAAGGAATCCGCCATTCTGAAGGCTGACGCCGTGCGCGAAACCAAGATCCGCGAAGCCCAGGGTGAAGCTGAAGCCATTATCACCGTGCAGCGCGCGTTAGCGGACGGTATCAAAATGCTCAACGAAGCGGCTCCCAGCGATGCGGTGGTCGCCCTGAAGAGCCTGGAATCCTTCGAAAAGGCCGCCGACGGACGTGCGACGAAGATTATCATCCCGTCGCAGATCCAGGGCGTGGCAGGCCTGGCTACGTCCATCAAGGAACTGGTCGTCGATGGCCCGGTGGCCCCGGCAGCGCCCACGGCGCCCCGTCCCACCCCGGTGCGCGCACCCATGCAGCCCCCGGTGGAACAATAACCATGCAAAACAGGTTTGCGGCATAAAAAAGGGCCTTCCCTTTTATGGGAAGGCCTCTTTTTTACCGGTTGCAGCCTATTGCAGCCTTGACAAAAAGCGGACAGGTGGGGTAAAATAAGGCCAAGTTATGAAAATTTAACAAAGTAAAGCGTTGGAATAGAAGGATGTCCGCGTTTCGTTTGGGAAAGGGAGAAGGCTTTGGTATGAAAAAATGGCAAAAAAGGATGATTCTGGTGGCGGGCGCTTCGCTGCTTGCCTATGCGGCTCATGAGAATTACCGCAAACAACAGG
>CAJKJS010000365.1 GCA_905200265.1 uncultured Oscillospiraceae bacterium | reverse complement strand
AAGTTTATCTGTTTTTGAAAACTAGATAACAAAATTATTATAATGGACTTCAGAAAGACTGTCAAGCCATGCTTTCGGGCCCCGCAGCCAATTTTTCGGCCTCCTGCTGGGAAAACGGCGGGATAAAGTCTTTTTTTGCAGAAGCTAATCCCTGGGCATATCCATCCAAGCCCAATTCGTACAGCACATTCATCACCCGATCGTATTCCCGTCTGGTGATACGGCGGTTGATCGCAGGAAATTCACTGGCTCGTCCGCATGGTACATATTGGGCCATGATGCTCACCGGCACGTCCGTACCGAACGTTTCTTTGATCCAGCGCAGCACGTCGATGGAATTGTGTGTATGCCCTGGCAAGATTAAGTGGCGTACCAGTGTACCACTTTTCATCATACCGTCGTCGTCATACCTAGCAGGGCCCGTCTGGCGCACCATCTCCCGAATGGCCGCTTCGGCTCGCTGGGGATAATCTGGCACACCGGACAGTTGCTGCCCGAGGGACGCATGACGATACTTCATATCGGGCAAGTAGATATCGATGAGCCCTTCTAACGTACGTAACGCTTCTACCCGTTCGTATCCCCCGCAATTGTACACCACCGGCACAGGCAGAGGCCCCATTTGCAGCGCCTGTCGCACAGCCGGTAAAAAATGGGTGGGTGTAACCAGGTTAAGATTATGGGCTCCCTGTTCCACCAAATCTTCCATGATGTGTCGCAGTTGTGGGACCGTCACCGGTTTTCCAATGCGATGTTGGGTGCTAATGGGCGTATTTTGACAGAAAACACACCCCAGCGAGCAACCGGAAAAGAAAATGGTACCAGAGCCCCTCACCCCACTGACACAGGGTTCCTCCCACGGGTGCAACGCAGCCCGAGCCACCACCGGCAAAGCCCCCATGCCACAAAACCCGTGCCCTTCCGTTTCCTTACGGGAAACGCCACACTGCCTGGGGCACAGGCGGCAGGATTTGATTTCCGTCATCATGCCTGTTCCTCCGTGATTTGCAGAAAGGCACACAGCCCACCACGGCGCCCCTTCGTAGCACGGTGAGAAAACAGCAAATCATGATGGCAGCAGGTACACACTTCCGCTACGGTAATATGATCCGGGCGAATCCCTGCTTTTATCATAATCTGACGGTTGAGTTCCCACAAGTTCAGCATCGCTTTTTCCTCCGAAACGGGATGCAAAACCTGCTCCACCGGCACATGGGAGAGCGCTTTTACTTTTTCGATCACCGGCGTATCGACTTCATAGCAGCAGGGACCAATGCTCGGGCCGATGGCCGCCACCAGATCCTTCGGTGCAGACCCAAATGCCTGCTGCATCGCTTCTACCATATGTTGCGCCATTTCGGCGACGGTTCCCCGCCAGCCAGCATGCCCCAACCCAATGGCCCGGTTTATTGGGTCCACAAAATATAGAGGCACACAGTCGGCATAATGGGTCACCAGCGTCACCCCAGGTTCATCCGTAATCAACCCATCGATACCAGGGGCATCTTGCGGTTTAAAAATACCCACGCCAGCCTGGGCTTTTCCCACCCGGCGAATGCGGGTGTGATGATCCTGAGCCGATGATACCAGCCGGTTCTCATCAAAGCCCACTGCCCGGCTGAACCGGCGATAGTTTTCCCGTACATGTTCCGGGTCATCCCCTCGTCCAAACGCCAGGTTCATGGACGTATATTCCCCTTCACTGACACCACCCAAACGGGTTGAAAAAGCATCTTTTACAAAACCCAGCTGCGAAAAAGCCGGGAAACGCAGAAACGCCACTTCGTTCTGCCGGCACAATTCCATGTGGCCAATCATATCATTCATCCTCTCTTCCTTTTTCCCGGGTTCTATCCCCGGATTCCGGCCCGATTTGCCGGAGAACTTCCATGATACGGGTATGAGGTACCTTTTTTACCACCAATTTTTCCTCTGCGCATACGGATACATGCCACTGGCCGTCCCCGACAGAGTACCACCATACGCCGTCATGCTGCTGCCAATCGCCTTCTATCGAAGAGAAATCACACAGGCGCATAGAATAGGCGATTCCCTTGCCGCTGTGCTTCCCAAACGCTTCTTTTAATGTAAATATACGGGTGAACGCTTCCGGGGATTGCAGCAGCTGCTCCTGCGGCGAAAACGCATACCGGGCTACTTTCTCCCGAAACGGCGTGACCGTTTGCACATCGATCCCCACAGGGAAACGGGAAAGCGCACAGGCACATCCGATATCA
>CAJKJS010000364.1 GCA_905200265.1 uncultured Oscillospiraceae bacterium | reverse complement strand
TATCCTACATGAGGGGGCCTTTTGTCCATTGTCCGTTTTTAACGGTTCGGTTCATTTGGGGAGGAAGGGTCTTTTTTGCTTTATTCTGCTTTTTTCAGCAGTTTTTTGTAGGTAAGGTCAATCAAGAACGCGCCCAGCGGGGCCGTGATGAGAATAGAGAGAACCGCTACGGTTAAGACAATATTCCCGCAAGCAAGGCCCATGCTCAGGGGGAGTGAACCAATGGCAGCTTGTACAGTGGCTTTGGGTAAATACGCCAGCATGCAGAAAAGCCGTTCTTTCTTTTGCAACGTCGTTTTTAGTAAACACACACATACCCCAAGCATACGGAACAGCAGTACGCCCAAAATGACAATAACGGCAGCTAACCCAGCCGTGGCGACATAGGAAAGGTCCACGGTGGCCCCGACCAGCACGAATAGAATTGGTTCTGCCACCACCCACAGTTTGGAAAATTTGGCGGAAAGCCGGACGGCTACCTCGGTGCGTTTGCGCTGTACGGCAATATTCAGGCTCATCACCGCTAATAGGCCCGAAAACGGCACGGTATTTTTCAGAGTGTTTTCCAGTGCCACTAATAAAAACGAAAGGCTTAAAATGAGCAGGACTTTCACAGAGTCCCGCATATGGAACCGGGCAAACAGCAAGGCGAGCAGCACGCCAATGATGGCCCCCACCAGAAGCCCCAGCAGTATGGAAACCGGAATCGATAGAAAACTCACGGCCGAAATCTGCTGTCCCTGGGCCAGTCCGGTAAAGGAAGTAAATAGCACAATGACGAACACATCATCCACCGAAGCCCCGGCCATAATGAGCTGAGGGATGCTCTGTTTCGTGCCGTACCCGGTTTCCATCAAATGCAGCATTTTGGGAACAATGACAGCGGGGGATACAGCAGCGACGACCGTGCCCATAATGGCAGCTTCTAATAGAGAGATATGGAGAAGCGGTGGGGCCAGCAATAGCATGCCCCCGATTTCAAAGCAGGCCGGCACAAAACACATGAGGATCGCCGGGCGCCCCACTTTTTTTAGGGATGCAAGATCCAAATTCAGTCCGGCCCGGGTCAGGATAATAATGAGGGCTAATTGCCGCAGATCGGCGGAAATCGACAAAATCGACGGGTCCAGCAAAGAAAGGGCATACGGCCCCAGCACAATGCCGGTCAGCAGCATGCCGAGAAGCGGCGGCAATTTGAGTTTGGAAAATAAGGTGCCAAATAGCAAGCCGCACAGAAAAATAAGGGCCAAACTGGTGAGCATAGGGATCGATCCTTTCGCAGTAAAATGGGGCAGGGCACAAAAAAAGCCGATGACCTGCCCAAAATCAAAAATAGGCAGAAGTCATCAGCTTTTCATTCAGCGGTTTTGGTCCGGTATCATTCGGCCAAGGGAGAACTTCATTCCCCGGTATATTCCAGGAATTATTTATACCATACGGATGGGGGAAAGTCAAGGCAATTTGAAAAAAGGGAACAGTCGTGCTACAATACCACCAGGAAAAAAGAAGGAGGCGCAAAGAAAAGCATGTATCGTATTTTGATTGTGGAAGACGATGAAGGAATTGCGTCCGGGTTAAAAAAACAGCTGACTGCTTGGAATTTTCAGGGGCGCTGTGTGCAGGATTTCCGCCATGTGATGGCTGAATTTTCCGATTATTCGCCGCATCTGGTGCTGCTGGATATTACACTGCCCTTTTTTAACGGATATTACTGGTGTGGCGAGATCCGCAAGGTTTCCAAAGTGCCCATTGTGTTTTTATCGTCGGCTTCCGACAATATGAATATTGTGATGGCCATGAACATGGGCGGCGATGATTTTATGGCCAAACCCTTTGATCCCGGGGTGCTTGTTGCGAAGATTCAGGCCATTTTGCGGCGCACGTATGATTTTGCCGGTGCCGTACCGGTACTGGAACACCGGGGAGCCCTATTAAACACCGGGGACGGTACCTTAACCTATGAAAATCAGGTGATCGACCTGACCAAAAATGAATACCGTATTTTGTTTTCGCTGATGCAGCAAAAAGGCGCCGTAGTCAGCCGGGAAAAACTGATGGAACAATTGTGGGAAAACGGCAGCTTTGTCGATGAAAATACGTTGACAGTGAACGTCAACCGTTTGCGCAAAAAACTGGAAGCAGCGGGCCTATCCGATTTTATAGCCACGAAATTTGGGGTAGGGTACCGGTTGGCCTGAGAAAAGAGGGAATTTGGATGAGTTTTTATCGTATGTACATCCGGCAAAAAGC
>CAJKJS010000363.1 GCA_905200265.1 uncultured Oscillospiraceae bacterium | reverse complement strand
CCGATCTGTCGGAATCGAAAAAAATTGGATTTGACCCCCGAAAGACAGAAAAAAGTATGGGTAGGCGTCCCTATGAAGCGGCTAAATCGAAAAAGTCGAATAAACGTGCCAAAGCCATTTTACAGCGTACGGAAAGAGCAGTGGAAGAAAAAAGCCAACTGCTAAAAAATGTGGAAAAAACGGAGTCCTTGCGGTTGCCAGTGCTTACGGACTGTAACGGTACATTTTTTGCTCTTCGTGATGTACAGGTGTATTATGGAGAGAAAGCGGCCGCACCAACGTGCACCTTTTCCATTCAGCAAGGGGACAGACTGGCTCTGCAAGGGGCAAATGGAAGTGGAAAATCGACTCTCTTGCACGTACTGTGCGGCGAGACGCTACCGTATACCGGGACTATTTTTCGAAATAACCGCATCAAAGTTTCCTATGTACCTCAGCGGTGTGATGATCTGCGTGGGCCACTGGAGGAGTATGCAAAGCAGTACGGGGTATCCTATACCCAGCTGCTGACTTTGCTGCGCAAGCTGGACTTTGACCGGTCTTTATTTGAAGCTCCCATGGAGACATATAGTGCAGGGCAGAAGAAAAAAGTTATATTGGCTCGCAGTTTGTGCGAACAAGCCCATTTGTATATTTGGGACGAACCGCTTAACTATATCGATGTGTTGTCTCGCATGCAAATTGAAGACTTATTAAAACAGGCGAAACCGACCCTTGTTTTCGTGGAGCATGATGCCCGGTTCTGTCGGGAGATTGCTACAAAGACCTTTGTACTGTAAGTGAAAGTGCCTTTACAATCCCCAAAAAACGGGAAAACAAGCGCATGTTTCACGTGAAACATTCCGCCTTTACAGCGAAAATCGGCGATTCCCCTTTTCCGTGCCGTAAAAAAGTGCTATAATAAACCCTGCAATATACAGGGAGGTGCTCAAAGCATGGGAAAAGTAATGGCAATTGCCAACCAGAAGGGCGGTGTGGGCAAAACAACCACAACGGTCAATTTGGCGGCAGCCCTGGGAGCGAATGGGAAAAGGACCTTGCTCATTGATATTGATCCCCAAGGGAACTCCACCAGTGGCGTAGGGGTTGACCGCCGGCGGATTAAGAGCACTGTTTATGAAATGCTAATCGATCGTGTTCCCGCAGCTCAAACCATTTTGGGAACGGAATTTGAAAACCTGTATATTATGCCTTCCAGTATGGATCTGGCTGGGGCGGAATTGGAGTTGGTACAAAAGGAAGAACGGGAAGAAACCCTCAAAAAGGCTATTTTGCCCGTAAAAGACAAGTTTGATTATATCTTAATTGACTGTCCGCCTTCCCTTGGTATGATCACGACCAATGCGCTAACCGCCGCCGATACAATTTTGGTGCCGATTCAGTGTGAATACTATGCGCTGGAAGGGCTGTCACAATTGATGAATTCTGTGCGCCGGGTGAAACGGCAGTATAATGCCCACCTGGAACTCGAGGGCGTGCTGCTCACCATGTATGATGGACGGTTGAATCTAACCCAGCAAGTGGTGGAGGAAGTAAAGAAGTATTTCCCCAAAAAGGTATTGGCTACGGTGATTCCTCGTTCGGTACGGTTGAGTGAAGCACCCAGTTTTGGCATGCCGGTTACGTATTTTGACAAAAGCAACCGGGGGGCTGTGGCGTACCGTCAACTGGCAGAAGAAATTCTTTCGCACGAAGTATAAAGCATAGGGAAAAGGAGCGTGAGACATTTTGAAAAAGAAAGGGGGCCTTGGAAAAGGTCTCGATGCCATTTTTATGGAAAACACTACCGAAAATGGAAATGAAACGGTCATCCTTGCCCTGGAAGAGATTACTCCCAACCGGGAACAGCCCCGCAAGGAATTTGACGAAGAAAAAATTGCGGAATTGGCCGACTCGATTCGGCAGCACGGTGTGCTTCAACCCTTGCTTGTGCGTCCTATGGTGACAGGCGGCTACCAAATTGTAGCCGGGGAACGGCGTTTTCGTGCCGCCCGTATGGCTGGGCTGCACGAGGTTCCGGTTGTGGTGCGGGAACTAGAAGACGCCCAGGTAACCGAACTGGCACTGATTGAAAATTTACAGCGAGAAGACCTAACCCCTATGGAAGAAGCCATGGGGTATCAATCGCTGATGGAACAGTACGGCCTGACTCAAGAGCAAGTGGCCGAAACCGTGGGAAAATCACGGCCAGCGATCGCCAACGCCCTTCGCCTCTTACAGTTGCCAGAAGAAATTCGGGAACTACTCGAAT
>CAJKJS010000362.1 GCA_905200265.1 uncultured Oscillospiraceae bacterium | reverse complement strand
ATTATGGGAATTTTAGTCCATCTCTTGCCGTTTTTCCCGCAAGTATTCCTCGCAGATATCTTCCATACGGCGGAACAGAGAATTTCCCTTTTCTTCACCAAAAAGGCGAACCAATCCGCTGCGGGTGCCGGTCAGATCGGTGCTCTTGAGAATGAGCCGGTAAATTTCATTGTAAGCACCGGATCGAAGGCCTTCCACACGAATGCGGTCACGAATGCGCTTTTTGTAGTGTTCGGTCAACTTGGGAATTTCTTTTTTCGGGGCCGATAGGATTTTTTCGACCGAAGTAACCGTCGGTTCCGTTTCTGAGGGGGCATCCGCTTTCTTTTCTTCTGTTGCCTTTGTAGCGGGCACGTTCGGTTTGGTTGGTTCCTTTTTAGCGGTTTGGCGGGACCTGGTACGGCTGGCAGGCTTCTTAGTGGGCTTTGTTTCACTGGCAGCGGGTTCGGTATTTTTCGTTTCCGCTAAGGCAACAGCCGGTTCTGTTTTAACCGGTTCGCTCTGGGCGCGCTTTGTTACGGTCCCTGCTTTTTTCGTGGCTGCCTTCTGGGGGGCCGGTTGTTTTACGTCCGGTTTGCTAGGTTCCTTTTTGGATTCCTCTTTCACGGATACATCAGAAGTTGCCGGTTCTTTTTTTGCCGGCGTTTTCCGGGAGGATGCGCGACGGGGAGTCTGTTTTGCCTTTGCTTCCGGCTGGGGTTGGCTGCTTGTTTCCGCTTTGGCCGGTTCTGCCTCTTGGTCTTTCGAAGAAGAGACGGAGGGTTCCACTTTTTCTTCTTTCACTGGCTGCACAGCTGGGGCGGAGACCGCCGGGGCCGGTTTTTCTACCGGTTTCGAACTGGGGACCTGGGTCGGAGTCGGGGTTTCGGGCACTACTGAAGCGACTTCCACATCCTTTTGCTCCGGTTCTTTCTTTTCGGAAACCACCGGCGTCAGTTTTGCGTAGGCCACTGTACTGTCATGAGCTTTCGGCTCGGCTGGTTTGGTGGGGGCCGGCTCTACATGGGTTGTGGCGGGTGTTACTGGCCCAATACGGGTATAAGCCGCCGGGACTTCTTTTTCCCGGGTAGGCGTAGTGATTACCGGCTGCAGGCGGGTTTCTGCCCGCGGACCGAGGGTGCGAGAATCAGGGCTCTTTTTTTCGGTTTCTGTGGCGACCGGTTTGGAAACAGATTCTTTAGAAACAGCAGCAGGCTGTTTATCGGGAGTCGGTACCTGTGCCGGAATCGCCGCTTTTTGAACCGGAGGCGTAGCAGCTTTTTCAGGAGCAGCCGGCACCGGACGGTCAGATTTCGGTGTAGGCGCCGGCGTCGTTTCTTCCGGTTCCTTTGCGGAGACTTCTTTTAGGGGTGTTTCTGTTGTCCGCGTACTGCGGCGGGAACGAAAACTGCCGCTGCGGCTCCGGCGCGGCGGACGGGCCGTGGTAGCATGCCGCTGCTCTTCCTGTATAAGCATCTCTTCCGTGGGAGCAATGGCGATCTGCCGGGTAATGGTGATGGGCTTTTTCTCCGAGTGATAGTTACTCCAGAAATCCACGACACTATTAAAACCGTTGTCGCGGCTGACAATGATGAAATTGGTATCTTTATTTTTGGCGATCAAGTATCCGCTCATGGTGGCCAACTGAAAATCCAAATAGTTTTTGGCGGATTTATCGATTTTAATATACTTAATTTTCGCTTTGGTATTGTTCAGCGCAATGTGTGTATCAAATGTAATGGAACCGGTATAAATGCCATAGAACAGATAAACGCGGTCGTTTTTCTTTAATGTTTCAATACCGGTTAGTCCGCTGATACCGGTGTTTTCATAGTCAATCAAATAAATACTCATAAAACTCTCCTCCAATCGTGATCAAAAATTGAGATGGGAAAGGGGGCGGCCGTTTAAAAAGGCCTTTGATAGGGTATCACCCTGGTAACAAAGTTTCAGGGAAAAGTAGGGTCTGTTTTGGGTCAAAAAGGAAAGGAAAATTTTGTCCCCTTCCCAAAGAGGGTAGTGGGGCACTTCTGCAATCGGAATCCACCGCAGGGTGCCTTCCGAGCATGCGTGCAGCGTGCCGGAAAATGTCCGGCAAGTAAACAAATGCATATATTCCGTTTCGTACCGATCAGACACAAACGTCACAAGACCTCTGGGCTCTACTTCTTCCAAAAGAAAGCCGGTTTCTTCTCTGGCTTCCCGCTTGAGGCAGTCTTCCGGGCTTTCGCCTTCTTCCATATGGCCGCCAATGCCCACCCATTTGCCGGCATTGGGATC
>CAJKJS010000361.1 GCA_905200265.1 uncultured Oscillospiraceae bacterium | reverse complement strand
GTAATATTTTGCAGCCATTTGTAGCTTTTGTAATGTTTATAAACCGCCGGAATTTTCCAGAATTCATCTAGGCACAAAATAAAGTACACCCACAATGGCGGCAGGCAGAACACAAATGCACTCAAAAATCCAAGAGGAACCGATATTACCCACATTGTGATGGTGTCACACAAAAACCCAAAACGGGAATCGCCTCCAGCGCGGAAGACACCGGTAATCACGGTTGTGTTAATGGCTTGCCCAATGACATAATACGAGCTAATCCACAGCATGACATCCAAATACTGGTAGGCTGTGTCGGTCAACTGAATGGCCATGAAAATGAGTGGACGAGAAGCTAAAATTAAAACAGCTGTCACAGCACCAAAAAGCAAGGTGATTTTGCAAATACGGGACGCGTTCTTTTTGGCTTCTTTCATTTCTCCGGCGCCTATGGATTTTCCAAACAGCACGGCTCCACCAGACGAGATACCAAAACAGACAACCGTACACAAATCACGTACCGTAGTAGCTACCGAGCTGGCCGCTACCATATCAGAACCCAAATGCCCTAAAATGACTGAGTAGGAGGCAAATGCAATAGTCCAGGAGCAGTCATTTCCCAAAGCGGGTAACGAATAATGAATAAAGTCACGGAACAAAACCCGGTTTTTCTGAAATAGACCTGCAAAAGAATAGGGAAGGGTACGATACCGTACAGCATCTACCACGCATAAGGCCAGTTCGGCGATACGGGCAATGACAGTGGCAATGGATACACCGATGACCCCCAGTTTGGGTGCCCCTAAAAACCCGAAGATAAAGACAGCATTGAGGAAAATGTTCAGCAGTAATGCGATACTGCTGATAATAGTACTGACTCGGGCCCGTTCCATGCTACGCATCACACACAAATAGACTTGGGAAATGCTCATCAGTAAATAAGAAAAGCCGATGATGCGTAAATACTCGGCGCCAATGGCAATCAGTTCGGCATCATTGGTGAAAATCCGCATAATGGCGGCTGGGAAGAAGAAGCAAAGTAGGGTGACCAATACCGTTACACCAACCGATAACCGTAGGGATATGCCCATGATGGTTAAGATTGATTTTCGGTCCCCACGTCCCCAGTATTGGGAAACCAACATTGTGATACCCGATGTTACACCATAATAAAAACCAGTCAATAAAAAGTGCACCTGGTTCGCCAGAGATACAGCCGATAGTGACGATTGGTTTACCATGCTGAGCATAAGTACGTCGGCTGAGTTTACAGCGGCATTGATTAGGTTTTGCAGAGCAATGGGCAATACCAGCGCAGCCAGTGATCGGTAAAACGGATCATGAAAATCCAGACGCTGCCGTGCCTGGCGAAAAAAGGCATAACAATTTCCTCCCTAGACATTCAGAAACTTTTAAAAGTATGTAAGCTAACGATAGGCATTTTCCTATGAAAAGTCAAGACGCCAAAAAAGGGCGCAAAAAATCCCCGCTGGGTTTTACCAGCGGGGATTCCAATCAGTTTTTCAGCGCCTGCATAGGAGCCGGAATACGTCCACCACGTTTTACAAAACGCAGGGGAGAAGCCGGATTCACTCCCATAACAGGTCCGCCGCCTAAAAGACCGCCGAAATTTAAGGTATCGCCGCTCTTTTTACCAATGGCAGGAATCACACGTACCGCTGTTGTTTTGGTATTGACCATACCAATCGCAGCTTCGTCAGCAATAATGGCCGAAATAATCTCATCGGGCGTATCGCCAGGAATGGCGATCATGTCAAGTCCCACCGAGCAAACAGCCGTCATGGCTTCCAGCTTTGTGAGGGTCAATGTTCCGCACTCGGCAGCATGAATCATACCGGCATCTTCCGTTACCGGGATAAAAGCGCCCGACAGGCCGCCCACATGCGAAGAGGCCATAACGCCGCCTTTTTTTACGGCATCATTCAGCAGTGCTAATGCGGCTGTGGTACCATGGGAACCGCAAGTTTCCAGGCCCATTTCTTCCAGAATATAGGCTACGCTGTCCCCGACAGCAGGGGTGGGAGCCAACGAGAGGTCGACAATACCAAACGGAACCGAAAGACGGCGCGAAGCCTCCTGGGCTACCAACTGGCCCATCCGGGTAATCTTGAAAGCTGTCCGTTTAATCAGGTCGGCTACGGCCGTCAAATCGCAGTCGCCTGCTTTGGAGAGAGCCGCACGCACAACACCGGGGCCCGAAACGCCAACGTTGATCACACAATCAGGCTCACCTACTCCATGGAAAGCCCCCGCCATGAAGGGGTT
>CAJKJS010000360.1 GCA_905200265.1 uncultured Oscillospiraceae bacterium | reverse complement strand
AATCCCGCCTAGCGACAGGACGCCGGCGGGATTTTTTGTTAGTCAGAGGACTTATTTACCGTACCGAAAAACGATAAATCGTGGTCGTTTTCAGCGGATGACCCGGTTCCACCCATTGGAACGGGAATGCAGGGTGATGAACTGCATCGGGGTAAAATTGGGTTTCCAGGCAGAAAGCCCGATGCTCGTTGCCGTTATCGGTATACAGCTGCATGCCGGGCAGATCCGTGAAGGTTTCCATCACACGGCCGGAAATGGGTTCGTATGCTTCCGCTACTTTGCGCAGTCCTTCGCCATCGAGTACGTAGTTGTGGTCATACCCCTCTACCCGGCGAATGGAAGGCTCATCGGCCTCAATGTCGCGGCCAATGGGTTTGGGAGTCGTAAAGTCCAGCGGGCCGCCGGTGATATCCAAAATGGTGCCGGTGGGAATCAGGCCGTCGTCCACTTCGGTTACCTGGTGCGAGGCAATTTGCAGTACTGTACCGGAGACAGGCTGCTGGATATCGTCCTGCAAATTAAAGTAGCTGTGGTTTGTCAGGTTCACCGGGGTTTTCTGGTCCGATTCGGCCGTGTAGGTAATATGCAGGGCATTATCGGCGGTAACCTGATAGGTGACCGTTACCGTCAGGTTGCCCGGGTACCCTTCCGTACCGTCGGGGTCCAGGTGCGTGAACGTCACGGAAGGCTCCGCCGTATCGGATACATGTCCGGTTTCAAACACCACGGCGGAAAAATTCCCCGGGCCGCCGCCGTGAATGGCATTTTCGCCTTCATTTTTCAGCAGGGAATAGGATTTTCCGTCCACGTCAAAGCAGGCGTTGCCGATACGGTTGGCGAACCGGCCCACCAGCGAACCGTGAAAGTTGCGGAACTTGGCGTAATCTTCCACACAGGAAAACCCGTGCAGGACGTTGGAAGCGTGCCCATCCCGGTCAGGCGCCAGAATGGATACAATGCGGCACCCATAGGGGGTAACCGAGACGGAAAAACCATTGGCATTTTCCAGGGTATAAAGGGGAACTTCCCGGCCATTTTGCAGGGCCCCAAAGGGTTTTACATAAACGCTCATTTGGATATGGCTCCTTTCATGAAAAAGGCGGGAAAGAGCGCGTTGGCCCTTTCCCGCATGTGTACAGAAGGGGATTATTCGCCCAGCAGCGCGGCGCCAATAATCCCGGCGTCGTTTCCAAGTTCAGCACGGCAAACTTTCGTCTTCAGTTTCGCGTTCATCGCATACTGTTCTTTGTCGATGTAAGCGCGTACCGGTGCCAGCAGCGTTTCGCCTTCGTTGCAGATACCGCCGCCAATGCACAGGATGTCGGGCTGGAAGGTGTTGATAACATTGACAAGCCCGCAGCCCAGGTAGTTGATGAATTCATCCACGACCGCTTTGCCGGAAGCGTCGCCTTTGCGCATGGCATCGAACGCCGTGCGGCCGCTGGCCTTGTTGATGTCGCCGTCGCACAGTTCCCACATCACGCTGTCTTTGTCTTTTTCCATGTATTCTTTCGTGGTGATGATCAGGCCCGTGGCGGAAGCGTACCGTTCCCAGCAGCCTTTACGGCCGCAGTTGCACTGACGTCCGTCATAGACGATGACCATGTGGCCCATTTCGCCGGCGGCATAGTTGTTGCCCGCGTAAATGTTGCCGTCGATGATGATGCCGCTGCCGATGCCCGTGCCCAGGGTAATGGCAACCGCGTTCTGAGCGCCCTTGAGCGCGCCGGCTTTAAATTCACCGTAAGCGGCGGCGTTGGCGTCGTTTTCAATGATTACCTTTTTGCCGCCCATGCGTTCTTCCATCATCTTGACCAGCGGCCAGTTGGAGAAATGCAGGTTGTTGGTAAATTCGATGATGCCGGTGCCGCGGTTTACAGTGCCGGGACAACCGATGCCCACCCACGGAATATCATCAAGGGTAATGCCTGCTTTTTCCATGGCCTGACGGGCCGTGAGCGCCATGGTATCGCAGAATTCATCCATGGTGCAGGGAACAGGCGATTTGTTGGAGGTTTTGGCGATAATTTCTTTGTTTTCGTTTACGACGCCTACGGCAATATTGGTGCCGCCGACATCAATTCCAAGATACATCATGTGGCTTCGGTTCTCCTTTTTAGTAAAGTAATAGGATAGTTATAGTATAGCGAATCGATTCCGAAAAGTAAACGGATTCGCACAATTTTTTCTTGCTTCTTTTCGCGTTTTTGGCCAATGCGGTGTGTTATGTGCGGTTTTGCGGAATGGTTTGAATGTATACGGGGAATATGGTAT
>CAJKJS010000359.1 GCA_905200265.1 uncultured Oscillospiraceae bacterium | reverse complement strand
CCGCTTTTTCTTTCCACTCTTTTTGCACGCGGTGGTCATAATTCCTGCCGACGGCTCGTATCCTGTAGCAAAGAAAACGAACAAACGGCGGAGGAATCACAATGGCAAATTACAGAATATACGAAGATATGGCCACCCGCACCCAGGGCGATATTTATATCGGTGTGGTGGGACCGGTGCGCACGGGAAAATCCACCTTTATTCAAAAATTTATGGATCAGGTGGTTCTGCCGCGCATGGACAATGAAGACCAGAGAACACGGGCGGTGGATGAGCTTCCCCAATCGTCGGCAGGGCGCACAATTATGACGACCGAACCGAAATTTATCCCCGAAGCCGCCGTGCCGGTCAAAGTGGGCGATAACATTACGTTTCGCACCCGGCTCATTGACTGTGTGGGATACATTGTGCCCAGTGCGCTGGGGTACATCGAAGAGGATCAGCCCCGTATGGTGCAGACACCCTGGTTTGAAGAAGAAGTGCCGTTCAATATGGCGGCGGAAATCGGTACCCGCAAAGTGATCACCGAACACAGCACCATTGGGCTGGTGGTCACCACCGACGGCAGCATCAGCGATATTCCCCGGGAGGAATACGAAGAAGCGGAAGAGCGGGTTGTCGATGAACTGAAAGAAATTCACAAGCCATTTGTGGTTATCCTCAATTGCGTGGAACCCGGTACCACGGCCAGCCGGGAACTGGCCGCTTCGCTATCCCAAAAATATGGCGTGCCGGTACTTCCCATGAGCTGCCTGACACTGACAGAAGAAGATATCATCGAAGTGTTGGGGCAGATTCTGTATCAGTTCCCCGTTCGGGAAATCCGCTTCCATCTGCCGGGCTGGGTTACATCTTTGCCCCGGGACCACTGGTTGCGCGCGGCGGTATTTTCGGCGGTGCGCCGGGAAGCCGGTTCCATCGAATGCTTGCGGCAAATTGCGCCCATGCTGCAGCGCTGCACCGGGTGCGAGTACATTGAAACAGCCGGCGTGGAAGAATTCCGATTGGGGGATGGGTGCACGACGGCCCGGCTGACACTGCGTGGCGATTTGTTTTTCCAGGTACTCAGTGAAAATACCGGTCTGACCGTGCGGGACGAAAACGATTTGTTCCGAGCTTTGCAGGAATTTGCGGCGGTTCAGAAGGAATATGGCCGTATTCGCCAAGCTTACCAGGATGTGCAGCAAACCGGGTACGGGATTGTCATGCCGGAACAAGAAGAACTTACCCTGCAAGAACCGGAAATTTTCCGTCAGGGCGGCAAATATGGGGTGCGCCTGAAAGCAACCGCCCCCAGCATTCATTTTATGAAAACTCAAATTTGCACCGAACTGACGCCCATTGTGGGGAACGAACAGCAGTCGGAAGAAATGATTCACTATTTGCTGCAGGAATTCGAAGACGACCCCACAAAAATTTGGGAATCCAATTTGTTCGGGAAGAGCCTGCACGAGCTGGTAAACGAAGGGCTGCACAACAAACTGCTGCGCATGCCGGAAGATGCCCGGGATAAAGTACGGGAGACCATCGAACGGATTATCAACGACGGCTGCAACGGATTGATCTGCATTATTCTGTAAGGAGGACCTATGGAACCGCAACAGGAGTATGAAAGTGTAACGCCCGAAGGGAGGGGCCGTGTTGACTTGGACCGGGCTGCCGGGGGCCGGGTCATTATGGTGCAGCTGATTGTCTGCCTGCTCTTACTCCTTGGCGGGCTTTGCCTGCGGTATTTGGGCAGCACTTGGGGCGAAACGGTGATCGATTGGTACCGGGCCCAGCAGCAGGAGGAACTCATTATGGGCAGCGAGCTGTGGCAGGAATGGGGCGAAGAAGTGGCCGTACAGATAAAACAATGGGCATGATTGTCATTGAAAGCCGCCGGGGAGGACGTCTGGCCGTCACCGGCGGCTTTTTTCTCATGGCGGCCTTTCTTACCCTGGGAGTTGGAGTAGTGGGGGCCTTTGCGGCTCTCTATGTGCCGGTGCACGAATGGGGGCACTGGCTTTGCCTGAGAGCCCAGCACATCCCCGTTCGCGAAGTCAAATTGTCGGCCTTTGGAGTACAAATGCGCCGAGGCCGGGCGTTTGCTTCCTTTGGGCAGCAGGCGGTCTGTGCGCTGAGCGGGCCGCTTTTCCCGTTGCCGGTGGGGGTGCTTTTGTGGCTACTTGGAATGTGGGAACCGGTACTCCGAATAGGGGGCGCAGTGTTTTGGGGGCTGAGTCTTTTCCATTTGTTGCCGGTATGGCCTCTCGATGGCGGTCAGGCGCTGTTTGCG
>CAJKJS010000358.1 GCA_905200265.1 uncultured Oscillospiraceae bacterium | reverse complement strand
GGATATGATCCTTCGTATTTTGAAGGAAAAAGGGGATACCCACGCATTTTTTGACGTGTATTCCGGCCATCCTTTCCAAATGCCGGCTGGGCGGCCCATTGAAGAAGCCGATTTGGGCACAGATTGTCAGGTTCCGGCGTTCTTTGTCGTAAATCGTATTGCAGGGGAAGGGCAAGATCGTTTCCCTAAAAAAGGCGATTATTTGTTAACGGACGAAGAATATCAGCAATTGAAAACTCTGTGTGGTTTTTATGAGAAAGTAGCTGTCGTTATCAATGCCGGCGGTGTGATGGATTTGGGCTTTATGGATGAACTACCTATCCAGGCACTAATTGTTCTGTCGCAGCCCGGTATGGAAGGCGGATCGGCCTTTGCCGATGCGGTCAGTGGACAGACACCTTTTAGCGGAAAGCTGACGTCTACATGGGCGCGCCGGTATGAAGATTATCCCACGGCCAAAACTTTCAGCCATAATAATGGAAACGTACAGCAGGAAAAATATGAAGAAGGGCTATATGTTGGGTACCGGTATTTTGATAGCTTTGCGGTCGAACCGCGCTATCCGTTTGGATATGGTCTTTCCTATACAACGTTTGCTCTGCAAGATACGAAAGTTGCTCTTCTGCCTCCGCAGCAGGACGAAGCCCGTGCATGCGTAACGGTAACGGTGACAAACACCGGGACTTCCTATAAAGGCAAAGAAGTTGTGCAGGTGTATGCCTCTTGTCCGGAAGGCCGCCTTACGAAAGAAACCAAACGCCTTTGCGCCTACGCAAAAACCAAATGGTTACAGCCTGGTGAAAAAGAAACGTTATCGATTTCTTTCCCCATTTCGCAGCTGGCTTCCTTTAGTGAAGAAGAGAATGCCTGGTTACTGGAAAAAGGGGAATATGGAATTCTGGTAGGGAATTCGTCCCGTCATGTTCAACCGGTGGCTGTGCTGGATCTAAAGGAAGACCGCATACTGACCCGTGTGGATCCGATTTGTCCCCTGCAGGAACCACTTACGGAAATCCATCCCCAAAAGCGGGCTGAATACGATTTTTCCGGTTGCTGCCATGTAACGCTAGAACCGGAATGGGTGCATGAGCGTACCGTTCAGTACCAGGAAACGCCAGAATGGCAAGAGGGGCCGGCTGGCGAAATCGCCAATTCCCTTACACCGGAACAATTGATTGCCTTATCCTGTGGGGATCCGGGCAAAGGCCAGGATAGTACGGTAGGAGCTGCCGGATTAACGGTACCCGGTGCAGCGGGCGAAACCAATAACCTGCTGGAAAATACCAGTGTAGGATTGGCATCGATTGTCTTGGCCGATGGCCCTGCCGGGTTACGGTTACATGATGAATACCAGGTAGGGGCTGACGGACAAATTCTAGTTCGCGACTTCCAGCAAAGTGTAGAAAAGGGCTTGTTTTTCCAAAAACCGGATGTTCCGAATACCACTACATACTACCAGTACTGTACGGCTATTCCGGTGGGAACCCTGTTGGCACAAACCTGGAATACGGATTTGATCGAAGAAGTGGGAGCCGCTATCGGCCGCGAGATGGAAGAATTCCAAGTCACATTGTGGCTGGCGCCCGGAATGAACATTCATCGTGATCCGCTGTGTGGACGCAATTTTGAATATTACTCCGAAGATCCGCTTCTTAGCGGTACCATTGCAGCGGCCATGACCCATGGTGTACAGTCGCTGCCGGGAGTGGGCACGACAATTAAACACTTCTGCTGTAACAACCAGGAAGATAACCGCATGGGCAGCAATTCGATTGTTAGCCAGCGCACCATGCGTGAACTGTATCTGCACGCTTTTGAAATTGCCGTGAAAACGTCTCAGCCCATGTCGATCATGACATCGTATAATGCCGTAAACGGTGTGCATACCGCAAACTCGTACGACCTCATTACGAAAACCGCTCGTGAAGAATGGGGATTTGCTGGTGTCGTGATGACTGACTGGGGCACGACAGCTTTGTATGGAGGATCTTCGGCGGCTGTTTGCATGCAGGCGGGTAATGACCTCATCATGCCGGGCACAAAGTCAGACCTGGAAGGCATTCGGTTAGCCCTGGAAGGAAAAGGGGATATTTCGTTACCCATGAAAGAGATGCGCAAATGCATTGCCCATCTGATTCACATTATTCTCAGTTCCAACCGGTATGAGGGCTGTAAGAGCTATACGTCTCAGTTTGAGAACTTGCGTCCGTTTGTGCAAATCACAAGAGGTCAATGCAGTGGGCGTGAACCTCAACACAGCGAGCAAAAACCTGCTCACCTAC
>CAJKJS010000357.1 GCA_905200265.1 uncultured Oscillospiraceae bacterium | reverse complement strand
GAAAGGAGGTACCGGTGATGTCTTCCTTTACATACCTAGCCATCGATTTAAAATCCTTTTATGCTTCCGTAGAATGCGTCGAGCGGGGGCTTGATCCCCTGACCACCAACCTGGTGGTAGCAGACAAAAGCCGCACAGAAAAGACCATCTGCCTGGCCGTTTCTCCTTCCTTAAAAGCCTACGGAATTCCCGGCCGGGCCCGGCTTTTCGAGGTGCAGCAGAAAGTAGCGGCTATCAACCGCGAACGGCTGCAAAAAGCACCGGGACACCGTTTTACCGGCGCCTCGTCCCATGATCCTTCCGTGAAACTACTACCGGGCCTGGCACTTGATTACCTGGTGGCGCCGCCACAAATGGCTCGGTACATGGAAATCAGCGCGCAAATTTACAACCGGTATCTCCATTATGTGGCCCCTGAGGATATTCATGTGTACTCTATCGACGAAGTATTTATGGATATCACCCGGTATTTGCCTCTATACGGCCTAACCCCCCGGCAGCTGGCCCGCCAGATATTGCTGGATCTATATAGGCATACCGGCATTACCGCCACCGCCGGCATTGGCCCCAATCTGTACCTGTGTAAAGTGGCCATGGATATTGGAGCCAAACACGTTTTGCCCGATGAAAATGGTGTGCGTATTGCCGAACTGGACGAAATCACCTACCGGCGCACATTGTGGACCCACCGCCCCCTGACAGACTTCTGGCGGGTAGGACGGGGATATGCCAAAAAACTGGAAGAAAACGGACTTTATACCATGGGGGACATTGCCCGCTGTTCGATAGGCAGCCGCCGGGATTATTACAATGAAGATTTCCTGTTCCGGCTGTTCGGGATCAACGCTGAGCTGCTCATTGACCACGCCTGGGGACGGGAACCCTGCACCATCGCGGACATTAAAGCTTACAAACCGGAACATAACAGTTTCGGTACCGGGCAAGTCCTATCATGCCCCTATCCTTATGAAAAAGCCCGTCTGGTCGTGCGGGAAATGGCCGACCAACTGGCGCTGGACTTAGTGGAAAAGGGACTGGTAACCGACCAGGTGGTACTCACCGTAGGGTACGACCGGGAAAATCTATCTGATCCCACCCTTCGCCGGGCCTACCGTGGCCCCATTACGACAGATTTTTACGGCCGCGCCGTGCCCCGCCATGCCCATGGTACCCACCGGTTACCGGAGCCTACGGCTTCTTCGCGTAAAATCCTGGAAACGGTCACCGCTCTATTTGAGGAGATCGTCCACCCCGCTTTGTATATTCGCCGGTTAAACCTCACCGCTTGCCACGTAATCACGGAAGCCGAAGCGGCCCGGCAGCCATCCTTTGAACAAATGAGTCTGTTTAACGATGAAACAGCCCGGCAAGCCAGAAAAGAAGAAGATCGAGCTGCCCTTCGCCGGGAACGGGATATGCAGCAAGCAGTTCTATCTATTAAAAAGAAGTATGGCAAGAATGCCATTTTAAAAGGCATGAATCTGCAAGAAGGCGCTACTGCCACCGAACGCAATGGACAAATTGGCGGACATAAAGCCTAAATAAAGAGGAGAACATCATAACGCAGTCGGTAATTCTGTCCCCTCATGATACGGTAGGTACTACGAGGTTATATAAAATTGAAAAAATCTAGATTATTATCAAAAGCTGTTTCCTACCATCAAAATTTTGCCTATTTCTTTATAAGGAGGGCTTATCGTGGCAAAAACGCCCTATGATGATTTAATTTTCTATCCGTATCGGGGCATCTCCTCCCATCATCCCATGCCGCTATCTGACCGGGCTGCTCAATTTTCTCCTTTTGCTGCTTTAACCGGTTATGATCGTGTGATTCAGGAAACCGCCCGCTATACAGAGGAAAAAGTCGAACTAGCGGACGATGAGCGCATTCTTTTAGATGAAAAGCTGCGTTTTTTATTTCATGTATGTGCCCAGCACCCTATCGTCACAGTCACATTCTTTCGTCCGGATGAGCATAAACAAGGCGGTCAAATCTTCACTATAACCAGTCATGTCAAAAAAGTGGATTCGTATATGCAACAGCTTGATTTAATAAATGACATTTCGATTTCTTTTTCCAATTTATTAGCACTTGACAGCCCTTGTTTTTCCGACATGATCGACAAAAGTCTTTCCGACTAAAAAACATAGTCATACCCTTTTCTATCATCATAAAATGAGCTCTTCTTTCGCTGGAATTGAACAAAAAACCAGCAAAATAGCCATTTTCCTTTCTTCCCCCGCTTGTGTGCAAAAGCTGGGGATTTTTTTATCCCCTTGTTTTTTCCT
>CAJKJS010000356.1 GCA_905200265.1 uncultured Oscillospiraceae bacterium | reverse complement strand
GCAAAAAAATCCCCCCATCCTTTTGGAATGCAAGAGAGGATAGGGGGAACGTTTCTTTTATGGAGGAGCCACTGATTCAATAGACACGGTTTATTCAGCCAGCTGGCAATCCTTTACCGATACATTGATAACCTTTCCTTCGCATGTACCGGTCAAAGTGACCGTGTCGCCTTCTTTCAGGTTGGTTAATGTATCTTCCTGTTCTTTTCCAAAATAGCATTGCACACCCAAAATGGCATAAGGATCGTTTTCGTCCGTCAGCACCAGATAGGCTTGCTCTGCAATATCAACGCCGATGCTCGAAATCGTACCTGTAATCTTCAGGGTTTTATCTTTGTATTCTTTGTCGGCTGCGACTGCGTTTTCATCATATGCTGTAATTAGGTCAACAGCTTTTACTTCTAAAACTTCTTCTTTTACCGTGTCGGAAGAAGGGGTGGCTTCACCGGAAGACGAACTGCTTCCCTGATTGGACCCGGCCGCTGCTCCGATAATGCCAATCACAACAATGACGATTAACCAGAACCACCATCTTTTGACAATCGTTTTTTTCTGTTTTGTTTGTTCCATGATCGCTTTCCTTCCTCTCCTACTTGTATTGCTGAGATATACTCCTTCAAGCGGTTGGTGACATTATACCATTTGTGTTACAATTTGTATTATGCCCATAGCTTAAAAAGTAAAGAAATTAGGAGGGAGCCGCCAAAACGTCCAGGGCCTGCGGCGAATAAAAAGCAAAGGCCAGACTATTGAGTGCAATTACAACCACAAAAAATAGTAGCACATAAAGAACAATTCCCCATACTTTTCTGCCTGTTTTCGATGACCGCAAGAGGGGAAACCAACTCCAAATGTGAAACCAATTTAGTAAAAGGGCAGCGGGGAAGAATACGATGGATAAATAGACCACTTTCGAAAGTACAGTATCCATTACCGTAATCTCATGAGGCATGCGGATCATGACAACCATGGTTTCCAGAAGGAAAAAGATACAAAGGGTGATCTTCACAGCTTTTTTCCCTTTTTGAATGGCGTGTGGATAAGGGGACGAGACAGCTGGCGAGGTTTTGATAATCAGCTTTTTGCGTTCCAAATCCAAAAGAATATCCCCGGTCGAGGCGTACCGGTTTACTGGGTCAAAAGCCGTGCACCGGTGGATGATGGGGGCTAATGGGTGATTGGGATCTTCGCCGCACAGTTCCCGCAAAACAACCCCCAAGGCATAGATATCCGAACGGCTATCGGTTTGGGCGAACCCATATTGTTCCGGGGCAGCATATCCTTCGGTCCCCATATATACGGTGTCTCTTCGCTGTTGGGCGTGGTATTGCCGGGCAGCATCAAAGTCGATGAGTACGGCCCGGTTTCCGTCAAGCAGAATATTGGACGGTTTAATATCCCGATGAATCACGCCGCAGGCGTGAATAGCTTGTAGTGCCTCACAAAGCTGTGTCGTGATATTTAAAATTTCTGATAGGGAAAAGACATGCCCTTTTTTTCGCATGTCTTCCAGCGTTTCCCCCTGTATGTATTCTTCTATCACGATGGTATCTTCTTCGTCCCGCAAGATCGCGAAAATCCGTGGCACATGCGGGCTGGAAACTTGTTGCAGCAAACGGTAATGGTCCGCCGTGGAATGATACAGAACCCGGCAGATCACCGTTTGAAGGGTTTGCTGGTCTTCTGCCAGAAACAAAGCTCCTTTAAAACTTTCGCTAAGGGGAGCGAGAATCTGATATCGTTCTTTCCAGTCCAAAGAATCCTGCCTCCTTGCAAAAAGTTTTTGTATACGTTAGTATAGCATAGTAGATTTTTCGGTGGCAAGTGTCCGAAAAGGGGAGGAACCATGATGAAAAAACGTACAGAAGAACTGATGCAGATGCTTTCGACAGCCGGTACGTTGGAAACCTATTGGGCAGAAAATCAGGATGAGCTGCTGAATGTTTCGCTGGGAACCTATTTGCATCAGCTGTTACAACAGTATAGCGTGATGAAAAATGAAGTGATTAACCGTTCGGGGCTCAATCAGATTTATGGGTATCAAATTTTTGCCGGCACGAAACAGCCTTCGCGGGATAAACTGATTGCGCTTATTTTTGCTTTTCCGCTCACGCTGGAAGATGCACAGCGCCTATTGCGGGTAGGTGGGGTCAGTGAACTGTATCCCCGAATAAAACGGGATAGTATTATTCTTTTTGGCTTACGCGAGAAGCTTTCGGTCCAGGAACTGGATGATTTGCTGTTTGAAATGGGAGAAAATACCGTGTTGTAAAGGACCGAAAACGGATACGCAGTGAATTT
>CAJKJS010000355.1 GCA_905200265.1 uncultured Oscillospiraceae bacterium | reverse complement strand
CGCCAAAAACCGCGACATGGAAGCGATTCGCCACTGTGCCCGGTTAGCCGCGATTGACGACACCATTGAAAACTTTTCCGAAGGATACGAAACGCTGATCGGCGAACGTGGTGTGACGATTTCGGGTGGGCAGAAGCAGCGCGTGGCCATCGCCCGCATGCTGATGCAGGATACACCCATCAAAATTTTCGATGATTCCCTGTCGGCTGTCGACATGGAAACCGACGCAAAAATTCGCGATGCCATTCAGACCAGCGTGCGGGGCACTACGATTCTGATTGCCCACCGGATCACCACGTTAATGAACGCCGACTGTATTGCCGTCATGGATCATGGCAAAATTGTGCAGCTCGGCAATCATCGGGACTTAATCAAAGAAGATGGCATCTATCGCCGCATTTATGAAGCGCAGGGGTTGGGACAGGATGCCCCGACGCAGTAATTTTTTTGAAAGGAGAGAAGCTTTGTGACCAAAGAGCAAAGCACACCGGGTAGAAAAGAAGCCAAAGCTTCGTTTTCTCCGGCTGTCTGGGCCAAAATGGGGCCCTTCTTAAAGCCGTTTCGTTGGCGGCTGATCGGTGTTGTTTTTTTGATGTTGTTCAGTGCCGGCATTGATATTTTGTATCCCCTGTTGCAGGGATACGCCGTCAACCAGTTTATCGTACCCAAGCAGCTAAACGGCGTGGGACAATTTACCATTTTTTATTTTATTCTGCTTGCCCTGCAGGCCTTTTCCACCCTATTCATGTTCCGCAGTGCCCTGCGGCTGGAAATGTATTTGGGACGAGACTTGAAAAAAGCTTCGTTTGTCCATTTACAGGAACTGAGTTTTTCGTACTACAATGCCACCCCAGTGGGCACCATTGTTGCCCGGGTGATGAATGATACAAACCGTATTGGCGGCGTATTCGCCTGGCGGTTGGTGGATTTCTTCTGGGCCTTTAGTTATGTGGCTGGCAGTATGATTGTGATGCTGTTTTTGAACGTGACCCTTGCCCTTATGATTTTGGCCATTGTCCCGATCCTCCTATGGATTACCTCGTATTTTCAGCGTAAAATCATCGCTGTCAATCGTCGGGTCCGGGCGGTTAACGCCGATCTGACCCGCGCTTACAACGAAGGGATTAGTGGAGCAAAAACCAGCAAAACTTTGGTCATTGAAGACCAGAACTTGCAGGAGTTTTCCAAAACATCGGCCGATATGCGAAAAAGTACCATCCGTGCTTGTACGCTCAATGCCTTGTACATTCCCATTGTCACATTTTTTAGCTCCCTCTCGGTGGCGTTCGTGCTCACCCAAGGTGGCTATCAAAATTTGCAAGGGGTACTGGATATTGGTACGCTGACAATTTTTATCAGCTATGCGCTGAATATTTTTGACCCGATTCAGCAGCTGGCCCGTATTACATCGGATTTTATCGCCACACAGCCGAATATCGAACGGGTGATGGATCTATTAGAATTAAAACCGCAAATCACCGATACACCCGAAGTCATCGAAAAGTACGGGACCAGCCTTTCCCCTAAACGGAAAAACTGGGAACCCATCGAAGGTCATATTACCTTTGAGGATGTAACATTCCGGTATCCGGACGGTACCGACGACGTGCTGTCTCACTTTTCACTGGACATACCCGCCGGAACCACCGTTGCCATTGTGGGCGAAACGGGAGCGGGCAAGTCCACCTTGGTCAATTTGGCCTGCCGGTTTTTTGAACCGACCGACGGGCGTATTCTGATCGATGGCCGCGATTACCGGGAGCGCAGCATGCTGTGGCTGCATAGCAGCATTGGCTATGTGCTGCAAACACCACATCTATTCAGCGGCAGTGTACGGGAAAACATTCGGTACGGCCGGTTGGATGCAACCGACGCCGAAATCGAAGAAGCTGCCAAACTGGTCAGCGCTCATGACATCATTCTGCACATGGAAAATGGGTACGACAGCGATGTCGGCGAAGGTGGCGACCGCCTCTCTACCGGGGAAAAACAATTGATTTCGTTTGCCCGGGCGGTGCTGGCCAATCCGCAAATTTTTGTACTGGATGAAGCCACCTCTTCCATTGATACCAAAACGGAAGAACATATTCAGGCGGCGATCTCCACTCTTTTACACAATCGCACCTCCTTCTTAATTGCGCACCGGCTTTCCACCATTCGCAAAGCGGATCTCATTTTGGTAGTGCGAAATGGCCGGATTGTGGAACAGGGTTCGCATCAGGAATTGCTGGAAAAAGGCGTGTATTATCACGATCTCTATCAACAACAATTTGAACAGGAAGTAAGTCAGAGGTTTTTGGATGTCT
>CAJKJS010000354.1 GCA_905200265.1 uncultured Oscillospiraceae bacterium | reverse complement strand
GCCCAGCGAAAAAAAAATAGAACAACCCCTTAACTTTCCTAGCGTAGACGCGTATAATACTTGAGGAAAACAAAGAAGGGCATTGGAAAATAGCCCTCACCTGTGCAGTTATGTCTGAAACGGGTCAATAAAAAAGCACATTCTTCTTTCTTTATCGGAGAAAGAAATGTTCCTTTTGCATTGACACACGGGCAGAAAACTGCCCGTGTTTTTTTGTTTGACAAAAGAGACAGAAACGTGTTTTGGAGGTGTTGAACCATTAGCACAAAGGAACTGCAGATCAACGAAGAGATCCGCGATAAAGAGGTACGTGTTATCGATTCCGACGGTTCTCAGCTGGGCATCATGCCGGCCGCGCAGGCTCGTGAAAAGGCGTATGCCAAAAATCTCGATCTGGTAAAAATCGCACCGCAGGCGCAGCCCCCGGTCTGCAAAATCATCGATTACGGCAAGTATCGTTTCGAACAGGCAAAACGGGAAAAAGAAGCCAGAAAAAATCAGAAAGTCGTAGAGATTAAAGAAATCCGCCTTTCGCTGAATATCGGCGAAAACGACTTCCAGACTAAGCTGAATCAGGCCATGAAATTCCTGAAAAGCGGCAACAAAGTGAAAGCTTCCATTCGTTTCCGTGGCCGCGAAATGGGTCATCAGGATCAGGGTCATGTCATTATGACTCGGTTTGCTGAGGCATGCGCGGAAATTGCCAATGTGGAAAAACCCGCCAAGCTTGAGGGACGAAACATGCTGATGTTCCTGGCCCCGAAACCCGTCAAATAATTATTTCAAGGAGGAGCAGTCATGCCCAAGATTAAATCGCACAGCGGCGCAAAAAAGCGCTTCAAGATTTCCAAGAACGGTAAGGTGCTGCGTGCCCATACCAACAAACGTCACATCCTGAACAGCGCCATCAAGTCCACCAAGCGCAAGAGAAACCTGCGTAAGAACACGGTTGCTGATAAGACCAATGTGGCCGCGATCAAGAAAATGATCCCCTATAAATAAGCACTTCTTTGGAATGTAACGCAACAATTTGGAGGTAACATAAATGGCACGTGTAAAAGGCGCACTGAGCACCCGTAAAAGAAGAAAGAAGATTCTGAAGCTGGCCAAAGGCTATTTTGGGTCTAAGAGCAAGCATTTTAAAATGGCCAAACAGGCCGTTATGAAGAGCGGTAACTACGCTTTCATCGGCCGTAAAGCCAAGAAGAGAGATTTCCGCCGTCTGTGGATCACCCGTATTTCTGCTGCCTGCAAGGCAAACGGTGTGAACTACTCCACGTTCATGAATGGTTTGAAAAAGGCCGGCATCACGCTGAACCGCAAGATGCTTTCCGAAATTGCTATTGCTGATCCCAAGGCTTTCACTGCCCTGGTTGAACAGGCGAAGGCGGCCCTGTAAGATGGATTAGGCGCCCGGAGTGTAAGCTTTACGCCCCGGGCGCTATGTTTTATCACGGGAAAGCGCAAATTTGCGGGAGTTGGCAGCATGATTCGGATCCAAAGCCGAAAAAATGAATATATTAAAGAACTATCGGGGCTCGTGCGTTCGTCTGAAAAGCGGCATGCACAGGGCCTTTTCGTCGTGGAAGGCGCCCGTTTGTGCCGGGACGCTGCCCGCAGCGGATTAAAACTGGAAGCGGTACTCGTTACACCCCAAGCGGCCGATAAATATGCCGTTTATGTAAAGGAAATCACAGCAAAAGCGAAAGAGAGCATTGAAATTGCGGATTCCATCGCACCCTTGCTCAGTGACACTCGTTCTCCTCAGGGTGTTTTCTGCGTGGTGCATTTGCCCTCGCTGGAAGAAAGAGGAATCGATCGTCTGCCTGGTGTTGGGCGGTATTTGGCTGTAGAAAATATGCAGGACCCGGCCAACCTGGGTGCCGTTTGCCGTACAGCCGAGGCGCTGGGAATCAGTGGTGTGATTTTGCTGGGTACTTGCTGTGATTTTTATGGGCCAAAAGCATTGCGGGCCGGGATGGGCGCGGCTTTTCGGTTGCCGGTTTACATGGCTTCTTCGTTTCAACAGGCTGTTCCGGTTTTTCGGGACAAGCAAATGCGTACGTTTGCCGCGGTACCGGATGAAAAGGCCGTACCGGTTACGCAGTGTGATTTTACTGACCGGTGTGTTATGCTCGTAGGCAACGAAGGGAACGGGTTACTACCCGAAACGATCGAGATGTGCGACCAGACTGTGACGATTCCTATGCTGGGACGGGCTGAATCGCTCAATGCAGCGGCATCGGCTTCGCTTCTTATGTGGGAAATGATGCGGGAAAAGGGGGACTAACCGGTGGACAAGCGCT
>CAJKJS010000353.1 GCA_905200265.1 uncultured Oscillospiraceae bacterium | reverse complement strand
GAAGTCGACAAAACAACCATCTCCTGTTTACGCAGTGGAATTCTTGTTTTATGATAATAAAAAAGGCAGAAACTGAAAAGGGCCGCTATCCCCTAAAAGGGGGAAGCGGATGACGTGGAAAAGGAGGAACTTCCCCATGAAAACAAACGATTCCGTGCTACATATTGGGCTGGCCGGACTGGGCAACCGCGGTCAGGAACTATTAAAACTGGCGCTTTTGGGTAGGGACAATGTAAAAATCGCCTGTGTGTGCGATGTGTACGAAGACCGGGTACAGGCGGCTGTCGATCTTATCGAGCAGATGGACGGGTACCGGCCTCTGGGCGTTACCAGCTATGAACAGATGCTTATTCAAAAGCCCGACGCGGTGGTGATTGCCACCCCCTGGGAAACCCATATTCCGTTTGCCATCGCGGCCATGAAAGCGAATATCCCCGTGGGGTGCGAAGTAGGGGGCGCCACGTCGCTGGATGAATGCTGGCAGCTGGTCCATACCTACGAAGAAACCCATACCCCTTGCATGCTGCTGGAAAACTGCTGTTTTGGGCAGGATGAACTGATGGTCCTGCACATGGTGCGCCAGGGGCTGTTTGGCGAAGTGGTTCACTGTGAAGGCGGGTACCGCCACGATTTGCGGGAGGAAATCTGCTTTGGGGAAGAAAACCGCCATTACCGGCTGCGCCACTATAAAAACCGCAGCGGCGAAAATTATCCCACCCATGAACTGGGGCCTATCGCCAAGGTGCTGCGCATTAACCGGGGCAACCGCATGGTGTCCCTTACGTCCACGGCCAGCTGTGCCAGGGGCCTTAATGCCTATGCAAAAGAAAAGCGCGGGGAACACGACCTCTTAGCTACGTATCCCTTTGCCCAGGGGGATGTAGTCACTACGGTGATCCGCTGTGCCCATGGGGAAACGATTACTCTCACGCTGGATACCACCCTGCCCCGGCCCTATTCCCGTGGATTCCATGTGCAAGGAACAAAAGGAATGTATGAAGAAGCCAACCGTTCTGTGTTCCTGCCGGATAGCGGGATTCCCTATGCGTTTCATAATGCCAGCGAATACCGGCAACGTTTTGACCATCCCATGTGGAAGCGGTTTGTCAAAGATGGCGTGCGCGGCGGCCACGGCGGCATGGACGGGCTGGTATTCGATGCCTTTTTCGCCGCGTTGCAGCAGGGCAAACCTATGCCCATTGACGTGTACGATATGGCAGCCTGGATGAGCATTACGCCCCTGTCGGAGCAGTCCATCGCCTGCGGCAGCATGCCGGTGGCAATACCCGATTTTACCAGTGGAGCCTGGTGCAGCCGCGGCGAAGAGGAAGAATGGGCGTACAGCTTGACGCAGGGAAAAGAGTAAGTCTTTTACAAATGGGCAAGAAAATGGTATCTTAGTTTGAAAAGAAAGTCATAAAACTTACTTGTCCGTTACGTGCTCTGCGTGTATACTAAATATAGAAGAAAATAGGCCACACGAAAAGTTTGGCTATTCGTAAAGCATACATACAGAAAGGACGATGGAATATGATCAATCGGGAAGCGGTTATGCACACACCCCGCAGCAGCGACTGTTACCCCTTTGCTGAAAGGGGACTGTGCATCCGGCTGCGCACAGCAAAAGCCAATGTAGAAAAAGTACAGGTACTTATCGGCAGTTTTTACGGTTGGGAACAGCGGGAAACCTTCGATATGGATAAGGTGGCTTCGGATAAGCTGTTTGATTACTATGAATACCGGTACGATTGCCGGGCTGATATCCGCCTGGCGTACTGCTTTAGGCTGATCGAAAAAGAAGAAGAACTTCTCTATGGGGAAAACGGCTTCTTTGTGGAAAGCGAAACCGATGTAGACCACGACCGCACGGATTTCCTGTTCTTCAAATATTCCACCATCAATCCCGTGGATATCCACCGCCGCCCGTCCTGGGTAGGGGGCGCCAACTTCTACCAGATTTTTGTGGAACGGTTTGCAAACGGTGACGATTCGCTTTCCCCCGACAATGTGCAGCCCTGGGGGACCCCGCCTACCCGCAGCAACTTTATGGGCGGCGATTTGCCCGGCATCATCCAGCACCTGGATTATTTGCAGGAGCTGGGGGTAACGGCGCTTTACTTAACCCCGATTTTTCAAGGCGGCAGCAACCATAAATACGATACGGAAGATTATGGCCGCATTGACCCGCACTTTGGCGATGAAGATACCCTGCGGGAACTGGTGCAAAAGGCCCATGAGCACGGCATTCGGGTGGTGCTCGATGCGGTGTTTAATCATTGCAGCTTCCATTTTCCGCCGTTCCAGGATGT
>CAJKJS010000352.1 GCA_905200265.1 uncultured Oscillospiraceae bacterium | reverse complement strand
CATGACCGCGCCGTGATTCTGATAGGTTTCCAGCAGATATTCCGGGTTCAGGTACACCGCTTGGGCAATTTCTTTACGGCCAATGTTGCGCTGAATATTTTGGTGAATAAACTCCAGCACCCGGTCAATTTGGGCCCGGCCGCCCGTTTCCGGTTCTGCCTTTTCCCCCAAGTATCCTAAAGTAAACTGAATAAACTGCCGCAATTTTTTCAGTGATTCCCCTGACTGTAACATCAGTTCGTAATCGTACGTTTCCCGTAATACTTCGGGGGCGCTGTCCTGGTATTCCTGCATTAGGGCAAAGAACATCTGTAAATAATCTTCATGAAACCGTCTAAGCGCTTCGCTATTTAAAAGCCCCCGGTCCGCCAAATCCTGTAAGTATCCTTCAATCTCTTTTTCAACCAGCTCCGTGCATCCTCCCTGCCGCAGCAGGTTCTTCCACCTGGCAAAATCAGCCGGATCGGGCAGCGTCGGACGGCTGCTGCCGGTGGAAAAAACACCTTCCTGCCCGGTCACATTATCCCGGCTGCACGCTTGTAACCGTACAAGGGACGCGGGCATATTGGAAAAAGGCGCCGGGTTGTCCACATAAATCGCGGCTTGCAGTCCCACCTCTTCCCGGAAAAATTGGGCAAACAGCGTGATGCTTTCCATATTCTTCCCTGTTTCCTGTTCCGACCGGTATACAAGCAACATCCCATACTGATCTGGCGGTAACGATAGAGCCATGCTTTGCCTGACGGCAGGGCTCATGACTTCTTCCATCACATTCTGCATGGCATAAAGGAGCAAATCTGTTTCCCATGGTTCCTTGATCCAGGAAAAACGCTGTACCAAAATGAACCGACACACAGTATCCGGCTGTACTTGGAAACCGAAAGGCATCAGGCATCGGGCGGTATCATCTACCTGGCGCATACCTAGTAAGTAATCCTGTAACACATGGCGGCTATACCGTCTTTCTTCCTGCATGGCCTGTTTTGAATACGCCGACAGGCTCTTTTTTTCCCATTGTTCCAACATGGCCTTTTGCAGGGCATTTTCAATCACCTCGTACCGGGCGGGCTGTAAAATATAGTCGCTGGCACCCAGTTTTAGCGCCTGCTGTGCATAGGAAAAATCGGCGTGGGATGTCAAAATAATACAACGCACCATCGGATCGTGCTCTTGTACCCAGGCGCAAAGTTGAATTCCGTTTTCCGCGGGCATTTCAATATCGCACAGCAAAATATCCACGTGCTGGGTTTTGAAAATGCCTCTGGCTTCTTCGGCACTGCCGGCTCCCAGGGCACGGTCAACATGCAGTTTTTTCCAGTTTACTCCTTCCAGAATGCCCCGTACCACATCTGGCTGATCATCCACGACTAAGACTGTCACAACGTTTCCCCTTCTTTCTCTTTTGTCCCGTCACCCGGCTTTTGCAGCGGCAGAATAATTTCGAACTGACACCCCGTTTCATGATTGATACAAATAAATCCGGCTTTGTCCCCATACAGCAGGTGCAGCCGCTGGCGAATATTGCGAATACCCACATGGTTTTCTTTCTTTTCAAACACCAGATCCTTCATACACTCTTCGTACACGTCCGACGGCAATCCGGGTCCGTTATCACTAACTGAAATCGCTACCTGGTCCCCTTCTTCCGATTGCAGCCACATGACCCGCAGTTCGATGACCAGTTCTTTGCCCGGCACCATGGCATATTTACAGCTGTTTTCAATAAAAGTTTGCACACACAAAACCGGTACCAGGGCGTGACGCACTTCGTCATCGACCTGCATGGAACAGCAAATGTCTCCTGCTGTCATATATCGCTGCAAGTCCAAATAATTCTCTACATGATGCAATTCCGTATCCAGTGGCACCGTTTTGGTGTTGTCGTAAAACATGTAGCGCACATAGTCCGAAAACAACAAAATGGCCTGCTGAATGCGGTCGAACCGTTTACGCTGGGCCATCGCATAGAGGCTTTTTAGAAAATTAAGGAAAAAATGCGGACTAATCTGCAATTGCAGGTATTGCAGTTCGGCATACCGGCGCTGTAGTTCCGTTTCATAGGCCTGAATTTTCAGCCCTTTCATTTCATCCATCATCTGGTTAAACGAAACGCACACCTGTTTGAGTTCTTTTACCCGTTGCCCCACCGGAAAACGCCGGGATAAATCCCCATCTCGAATGGCCTGTAACACGCCGGTCATTTCCTCTAAGGGACGGATATACAAACTTTTCACCCGGGTAAATAGCACCGGTATCAGCGCCATCACAATCACAGAAAATACCAGGGTCATAAATAAAATCCACCCCATATT
>CAJKJS010000351.1 GCA_905200265.1 uncultured Oscillospiraceae bacterium | reverse complement strand
ATTTTTTCTGCGCTTATCCAGCGACTGGAAAACCAGATCCATCGCTTTATACAGCTCGACTTTACTTACCGGTTTTAACAGAAAGGCCCGCACATTCATTTCAATTGCCTTCATGGCATATTCAAAATCATCATAAGCGCTGACAATAATGGTTTCAATATCGGGTTGCGCTTCCTGCGCTTTTTCCAGAAACGAAAACCCATCCATAAACGGCATAAAAATGTCTGTTACAAGCAAGTCAATCTGTTCGTTTGCCAAAATATCCAAGGCTTCTACACCATTGGATGCTTCTTTTACCTCTATGGGCCGGTAGTAGTCTTTTAGTAAGTCAAACAGAAATTTGCGCACATGAGGCACATCTTCAATTATCAGTGCGGTGCACACGAATCACGATCCTCCTTTTCCAATACTTGGGGAATTAACGCATTGACCGTTGTGCCGTTTCCCCGGCTGCTGGCTATATGCAGTGTACATTTGTTGCCAAAATGATATTTCAAGCGGAAATTTACGCTCAATACCCCCAGCGAATGGTGTTCTTTCTCAACAAAATCCTGTAAGGACTGACGGCATGCACGGTTTAGTTCCCGGCATTCCATTTCTTCCATACCCCGACCATTATCGCTTACACTCAATTTAATAGAATCTTCCATAGGCGTTACTGTAATCGTCAAACAAGCGTCGTCACGACTGACCAGTTCCCCATGATTCATGGCATTTTCCACCAGGGGCTGCAAAATTACTTTGGGTACTTTCCAGTTCCAATATTCGGGGGGAACCTGCCAATTAGCCACAAACCTTTTATCATACATAAGCGATAAAATACGCAGGTATTTTTCTACCATTTTCTTTTCATCCCGTAGCGGCACCATATCGGGTGCTTTGATTGTGTACCGCATGGTATAGGCTAAATCCGTACAAATCTGCGATATGACCGGGTCTCCGCCTGTCTCTGCCCGCGCACTAATCAGACTGAGCACGTTGTAAAAATAGTGTGGGTTTACCTGCATGGACAGGGTGGTTTTTTCAAGTTGGTTGATATTACCTTGATACCGAATGGCCTTTTCATGCCACGCTACAATTTGCTTTACCATCTCGTTATACGTTTTATAGAGAACGCCGATTTCAGCAGGCTGCCGTTCAATATGTTCGGGTTCTTTTGCATAACAGGGAAATTCTTTTTTCATATCAGCACACAGCTGTGTGACAGGATGCAGCAAGCGGTGCGTAACGCCCCACCACAAAAGCAGAATACCGCCTTCCAAAATTAGGGCAACTAGAAAGATTAAAAGCAAATAGATGTATATATCACTGTGTAACTCGTCGGCGTAGATATATGTGAGAGTCGAAATGTCATCATAATCGTTTTGCCGGTATTCATATAAGATTTCTTTCCCGTTTATCGTACTCTTTCCACTTTGCTGTAATTGTTGATTTTTCTGCAAGTCTTGCACCAATGCCAGCAAATCTTTTTCGCCGGTCGTATTTTCATTGGAATGAAAAAAGATTGTATTTTCATTGCTGATTAAAACTCGGGCTGTTTTATCGGATTGTGTGCTTTTCTGGATCAACTGATATAAGGAATTTTCCAAACTGGTTTGTTTAAAGCTAATCACACCATACCCTATCGGATCGGGAGAGTTATCGGCATGTAATAAGCGCACCAGAGAAATCGTATGACTCTCCATGCCCGATTGAAAAAAACTGTATCGGGCCGACAGAATTCGAAATCCGTACCAATCTCCCTTTTGATATAACTCTCGGGCGGCTTCGCCAATTTGGCCACCATATACATACCGGTTATAAGCCGAATAATGTTCGCCATTATCCAGCACATATTCAATGTTATAAATATCTTCGTTTACTTTACAAAGCGTTTCCAAAAACTGGTTAGCTTGGTTCATACGCTCCGCTTTTTCCACCAAGGAAAAATCTACATCCTGTGTCACAAGCAAATTTTGCATCGTCGTATCGGCTGCATATGAAACCAAAATTCGGTCCATAAAACGAATCGTATTTTCGAGGGAAGCAGACACCTGGCCTGTTACGACTTCCATGTTTTGCGTGGATTCCTTCTCTTCTGAACCCGCAACATAGAAATACGTTAAAACGCAAAAAAACAGCATTAAACACGTTAGAATAAGGCTGGTATACCGGAAAAAACGTCCACTAATCGTTATATCCTTTTGCCGTTGCTGTTTTTTTCTTTTTCTCAACACGTATTCTTCCCTCCTTTTTTCGTTTTTTGAACTATCCCATATGAAAAAGGTATCAAATAATTTCTTTCTTGAAAAAAGAAAAAAGGAACCGACCGCGAAAGCGGCCGGTTCCTT
>CAJKJS010000350.1 GCA_905200265.1 uncultured Oscillospiraceae bacterium | reverse complement strand
CTTTAAGGCTTGTGTTCGCCATAACGATCGCCCAATTTTCTACATATAAAAGGTAGAAATTTAGAGGCTGAAAAAGCCTGATTTCAAGCCGTTTTTTAAGTCTAAACTTTGAGGGGTAAGGTGTTTGTACCTTACCCCCTCGTTTTTTGCGTTTGAAAGCGTTACGGGTTTTATTGTATGGCTTTGGTTTATGCGAAAATTACTTCTGCATTCACGATTTCCGTAGCCGCTTCACGCAGCGCATTCATCTTGCCTACCCATTCCATCGGTTGCTCGGCTTTGAGCTTTTCTGTTATACCTTCACGCTCTACCATCTGCTCCACCAGCCGAAAAAACATATCTTCCGCCTGTTCGTCAACGTCGGCAAGATAACTGTTCAGTTTGCCGCTTGTAAGCAGATTCGTGTAAAACACTTTCCTATACTGCCGGATATACCGTAAATGCCGCTGGCCCCATATCCCTATGGGCTTATTTTCTTCGGCGGGCAAAGTGAGATTCGGCAAGTAATAGTCACCTTGCCGTGTATAAGTGCCGCCCATCTGTTCAAATATTGTCTTTTCCATAGCCTTAAACCTCCGCAATTTTGATTTTGAATTTCTTAACAGGTGCGTTGACTACTTTGATTAGAACATCATCTACTGCGTCCGTATATCTGCCTTCTGCAGGCAGTTTGTTGCGCAGTGTATTAAGGGCATTTAGAATAATTCTCCGTTCGTTTTCATCAATCGCTATGTAGTGTTTTTGATTTCGCATATCCGCTTACCTCCTTCATCTACATTGTAGCAAGGAAGTTTTTGCTTGACGAATATGCGATTTTATTTTTGAACATAAAGAAAGACAGCGCAAAAGCATTTCTGCCTTCTACGCTGTCTTTTCGCCTTTGCAACGCCCATAAGTTGTATTTCAATGTTGTTTTCAAATTACTGCCTTATGTGGCGTTAGCAAAAAGACCTCCTGTTTTTTTATTCCGGTTGTACCGCTTCACGCCGAATGCCAAACACACGGCGCAGCAAAAAACCCACAAATCCTTTTCCCCGAACCACGACCACTTTCATGCCGAAGCACTCCTTTCAGCGGTGGGCCAATGTAAAGCCCATGGCTACAATGATGATCGCTGCCAGAAACAGCGTGAGCCCATACGGACAAAAACAGGAAAGGGTCAGCCCCAGACCAAACGCCGTGGCCCAACTGCCGCACCGGCGGCATACCGGGCGGGGCACACAGTGTTGTTTCATGGTTTTCGCCCCCTTTCCTTCCCATTGTATACCAAAAGGGAGAAAAAGGTTCCGTATTGTTTATTTCACCGGCACACTGACCGGATTATGAACTTCGTGCCCAATAAAAGACCAAGCGCCGCTGTACTGTCCGCTGCGCACTTCATTTTTCAGTTTGTCGCACTGATTTTTCAAATTACTTACCTGCTGTTCCAGCGTTTTCAGGGCCTGGTCTTGCTGCTGATAGAACTGGATCATTTTATCCATTTCGCCCTGTACAGACCGGCACTGGGAGAAAATGGCTCGCAGGGTGGAAGCATCCTGACTGTTCTGGCAGTAATTTAAGTATGCATTGAGCGCATCATCCAGCGCTTTGCGCTGCTGCTGCAAAGTGCCCAGCATATTGAAAGCCACAGGAATCTCTTTTTGCTGATTAAAGCTATTCACCGACTGGGCGTACTGGTTTTGCAGATTGTTAACCTGACCGCGCAAATTCTGAGACTGTGCCGTTACTTTTTGCATTTGCTGGTTCATGGTTTCCAGTCTTTGCCGCATCGTCTGCCCCAGCTCCTGCACTTCTCGGGCGCGCTTTTTTAGGCTCTCTTCGATTTCACCGGCTCTTTCCAGGAATTTCCCTTGGGTCATACGGTGGCTCAGGGCCTGATCCAGCATATGGCATACCGACTGGATCCATTCTTCAATCGCCGTATTTACAGCCTGATACGCTTTTTTCAGATCCGGCGATGCAAACCGAATCGCGTTTTTATATGCAATTTCGCCGCTAATTTGTTGGCCCTTGCGGATCATCTCATCCGCTGTGCGGCACTTCAGCTTGCACAGCAGCTGTCCCCAGTAGGCCTGTGCATTTTCGGGGTCTTTATCCAGCACACGGTTATAATACGTAGCAGCATCGGAAATCTGGCCGTTATCCAGGAAAATATCGGCCCGTTTGAGCAAACTGCGGGCTTCCTGCTGCATCACGCTGCCCGCTGAAACGGCAGTAGCAGCCGCAGCCGGCTGGGTGGTTTTCCCGTTTTTCGCATTGACTAGTTTTTGGACATATTCAATCAGCTGCAATTCGCCCACAGGCGTGCCCATGTTGACAGCTTGCAGTGACG